>NZ_SOGH01000026.1:0-119783 GCF_004402305.1 Cryobacterium sp. TMB3-10
TACACATACGCATGCGCAGCCGTGTCCGACGACGGCGACCGGTCCGCACCCGGAGTCTCCGGAACGACACTGCCATCCAGATCACAAAGAATCATGTTCTCCGGCGCCAAATCCGCATAATCCACCCCGGACGGCTTGATCACAAACAAGTCCGCGCCCGGCACCCGACCCGACACGTTACCGCCGGTCCACACCACCAAGCCATTGGCCGTCAACTCACCATGCAGCCGAGCGATATCCGCCCGCACACGCGCGATCGCGACCTCGATCTGCGGGCCGAAGGTGCTCATACCGACACCGCGGCAGCTGCAGGGTTGCCGATTCCGGAGGCGTAAGACTCGTCTGCAGCTGCGGCCTGTGCGGCGCGCTGCGCGGTGGACGTGCTCACAGAATCGACTCCCTTGTCTGAGGTGCTACGGGTGAAACTTCAAATGTGAACGGTCACATTGCTGACCTCATGTTAGTCGCATCTGGGAAACATCTGTCAAGTTCGGATTATCACCTTTGGGTAACAGCCTTGATCAGGGGCCCGACCTGGCGCCAGATGGTGCCGGTCAGAACGCCGGCGGGCCCGTGGACGCCCGCACGACGAGCTCGGGGATGATGGCGCCGCGGCGCTCTGGGGAGACGGCGCTGATGTCGTCGAGCAGCAGCGCCATGCAGCGTCGACCGAGTTCGGGGAAGTCTTGCCGCACCGTCGTGAGCGGCGGCCAGAAATGTGCCGCTTCCGGAATATCATCGAAGCCGACCACGCTGACATCGCCCGGGATGCTCAGTCCGGCATCCCTGATGGCATGCATCAGGCCGAGCGCCATCTGGTCGTTCGACGAGAAGATGGCGGTGAAATCGCGCACCCGCAACAGCTCGCGGCCGGCGTAGTAGCCGAAGTCGGCGGTCCAGTCGCCCAGGATGGGCGCCGTGGTCGGCACATCCATCGCCCCCATCTCGTCGAGGAAGCCGCGCATGCGGGCCTCGGCCTCGATCCAGTCCTGCGGACCGGCCAGATGGTAGATATTGCGATGACCCAGGTCGATGAGGTGCCGGGTCGCGGCCCGGGCACCGGAGATCTGGTCGAAAGACAGGCCGTGTTCATTCAGCTTCCCGGTGGACTGCAAGGTCACGTATGGCACGGCGATGGAGAGCTGTTCGAGGACGTCGAAGACCCGCATCTGCGGGGCGATGACGACGATTCCCTCCACGGACTGCAGCATCAGGTGGTCAAGGGCGGCCTCGATGGTGTCCGGGTCGACGGAGGTGAGATTGGCGGTGTTGACGTAGTAGCCGGCTTCGCGGGCGGCATCCTGGATGGCGGCGATGCTGCTGGCCGGTCCGTATTGCGAACTCGACGCCGCGAGTACCCCGATGGTGCGCGACGTGCCGCGGGACAGGGCACGGGCCGCCCGGTTGGGGCGGTACTGCAGGTCCTCCATGACCTGCTGCACGCGGGCCTTGGTCGAATCACGGATGCTCGGGTGGTTGTTGAGCACTCTGGAGACCGTCTGGTGCGACACGCCGGCAAGGCGCGCGACATCCCGGATGCTGGGTGCGCGACTCTTGGGCAGATCAGCTGGCACGGGAGGAGGCCTCGTTCGAATGTGCACGGTCACAATTGTGGACGCACCCCAATTATGCACGCGACGCGCCATGACGAAGTGCACTATGTGACGGTCACATGCCCCAGCAATGGAGCCATGTGACAGTCACAAGGGCACCTTGTCGCGGAAGCGCACTCGACTCAGGCGCTCTCGCGCACCACCAGATCGGTGGGCAGCACGATGGCGGCGGGCCGTTCACCATCGATGACTCGCAGCAGCAAACGCACCATTTCCTCGCTGATCCTCTCGAACGGCTGGTGCATCGTGGTCAGACCCGGAATGGTCATGGTCGCCACTGGGGCGTCGTCGAAGCCGCCGACGGCGACGTCGTCAGGTACCCGGCGGCCGGACGCCAGCAACACGTCGATGGCGCCGGCCGCCATCATGTCATTCGCCGCGAAGACGGCGTCGAGGTCGGGCTGGCTCTCCAGGAGCTCGGTCATCGCCAGCGCCCCACTGACCCGGCTGTAGTCGCCGCGGGCCACGAAACTCGGGTCGAAGGCCGCCCCGAGTTCGTCGGCATATGCCTCGAACCGACGCATGCCTCCAGAGGTATCTTCCGGTCCGGCGATGGTCGCGATACGGGAACGGCCGAGCCCGTGCAGATAGCGGACCATTTCCCTGGCCCCCTCGTAGTCGTCCGCGGCGACGTAACCCATCTTCCTCTCAAAGCCCAGCGGCACGCCGCAGGCGATGGCCGGCACGTTCGCGGCGATGATCTCGGAGATCAGGCCGCGCCGGCCGCTGTGCGAGGACACGAGCAGCACCCCGTCGACGTGACCGGCGGTGATGAACTCGGTCGCCCGGCGCTGTTCGTCCTCGTTACCGGCCATGATCAGCACGAGCGAGATGTCGTGTTCGGACAGCGCCTTCGACGCCCCGCGCATCAGCACCGCGAAGTTCGGGTCTTCGAAGAGGCGGTCGTGTGATTCGGTGAGCAGGAACGCCACCGAATTCGCCCGGCTGGTGGCGAGGCTGCGGGCGTGCGGGTTGACCCGGTAACCGGTCTTCTTGATCGCGCTGTTGACAGAGGCCAGCGAATCCGGACTCACCCAGTGGCCGCCGTTGAGCACCCTGGACACCGTGCCCCTGGACACGCCGGCAGCGGCGGCCACATCATCGATGGTCGGCCGGCGCTTGGCGGGTGGCGGGGTCACGAGTGAAGCCTAGCGACCGTCAGGCCTTGACCGCACCGGCCGCGAGGTCAACCTTCCAGTAGCGCTGCAGAACGAGGAACAGGATGATCAGGGGGATGATCGACAGCAGCGCGCCGGTGATCACGAGGGTGTACATCGACGGTGCGGATGCGCCCTGGTTGAGCAGGCCGCTCAGGCCGACGGTCACCGGGAACAGTTTGTCGTCGCCGAGCATGATGTAGGGCAGCATGAAGTTGTTCCAGACCGCCACGAACTGGAACAGGAAGATCGTCACCAGGCCCGGGCCCATCATCGGCAGGGCGATGCGGTTGAAGATGTACAGCTCGCCGGCGCCCTCGGTGCGGGAGGCCTCGATGACCTCGGTGGGTACGGAGGCGGCGGCGTAGATGCGAGCCAGGTAGATGCCGTACGGGCTGATGATCTGGGGCAGCAGCACCGACCACATGGTGTTGGTCAGGCCCACCTCGGCCAGCAGGAAGTACTGCGGGATGGCCAGGATGACGCCGGGAACCAGCACGCCCATCAGAAGGATCGAGAAGACGACCTTCTTGCCGGGGAATTCGAACTTGGCCAGCACATAGCCGGAGATCGCCGAGATCCAGGTGGAGGCCAGGGCGCCGACGCCCGCGTAGATCGCGGTGTTGAGCACCCAGCGCCAGAACAGGCCGTCGCGGTACTGGCTGAGCTGCACGATGTTGTCCCACAGGTGGGTGCTCGGCATCAGCGTGAAGGTGGAGAACAGTTCGGAGCTGTCCTTGCTCGACGCCATCAGGACCCAGAAGACCGGGAACAGGCAGTAGATCGCACCGATGATGAGGATGCCGGTGGACACCGGGCTGGCCTTCTGCCGGAAGGTGCGGGCCGAGGCCCGCTCGGCCTTGCGCTGGGCGCGGTCGGGCCGGGTGGGCGTGAGTGTGGTTGTCATGGGTCAGTCCTCCTGGCCGAAGGCGCGTTTCTGCACAACGCGCAGGAACAGGAATGAGAAGGCGAAGGTCACCAGGGCGATGACGATCGAGGTGGCGGCGGCGGAGTAGATGTCGTCGCGGGTGAACGCATCCCGGTAGACCAGCATCAGCGGCGACCAACTGGTGGACAGCGAGTTGGTGAGCGGGCGGAGCGTGGTGGGCTCGGCGAACACCTGCAGGGTGGCGACCATCGAGAACAGCGCGGTCATCACGATCGCCGGGGCGATGATGGGGACCTTGATTCGCAGCGCGATCTGGATCTCGCTGGCTCCGTCCAGTTTGGCGGCTTCGTAGATGTCGGACGGTACCGACTTGAGGGAGGTATACATCACGATCATGTTGAATCCCACACCGCCCCAGAGGGCGATGTTGGCGATCGCGAAGGTGACCCCGCCGGAGGAGAGCAGCGAGGGCACGTCCCAGCCGAGCTTGTCGAAGACGAAGTAGAACGGGCTCACGGCGGGGAGGTAGAGGAAACCCCAGAGCAGGGAGCTGATCACGGCCGGAACGGCGTACGGCAGGAAGATGGCGGTGCGGGAAAACCCGGCGGCGCGGGTGCGGCTGGAATCCAGCAGCAGGGCGAAGAGCAGCGCGAGGCCCAGCATCAGTGGGATCAGGATGAAGCCGTAGACCAGCACTCGTCCGACGCTGGCGCCGAATTCGGTGTTCGTGAGGGTCGTGACGTAGTTGTCGATGCCGGCGAAGACCGTGCTGCGAGCGCCGGAGCCGAGACCGAGGCCGGACACCTTGGTCTTCTGGAAGCTCAGGAAGAGCGTGTAGACGATGGGCGCGGCCATGAAGGCCACGAACAGGATGATGCCAGGGGCCAGCATGGCGTAGGGCACGAGCACCCTCGAACGAAAGGTGCCGCGTCCCCGGCGAACCGTCGGGGTGCTGCTCCGGGTGGCCACGGGGGCCTCTGTCACTGTCACGGGTTGTCCTCAATCGACACGATCTGGGGTGGTGATGGATGGTGGAGGGAGTCCGCCGGCCGGTGGGCCGGCGGACTCTCCGGGGCGAGACGCGACGGTACCCGACCGCGTCTATTCGACCGCGTCTATTCGACCGTGAAGCCGCTCTTCTTCATGTCGTCGGTGGTGATCTTCTGCATGGCAGCGACGGCATCGAGGAAGGCGCTCTGGGTTTTGGCGTCGGCCGCCTTCGCGAACTCGTCGTTGTAGGCGCTGTAGGCCACGTTCACGTTCGGTCCGTAGGTGAACGGGCTCACGGTGTCGGCCACCTCGGCGGCGACCTCGTAGAAGTCCGGCTGGTTGCTGAAGAACTCCGGCGGGGAGGTCAGCGCGGCCTTGGCCTGTTCGGCATCGGCGGGGTAGATCCCGGCCGTGGTGACCAGGGCCTGGACGGCTTCGGCGTCGGTGTTCAGCCAGGTGGCGAACTTGGCGGCCTCCTCCGGGTGGTCGGACTGCGTGGTGACGGCCGTTGACGATCCGCCCCAGTTGCCCGTCGCGGGCGCGTCGACATCCCACTGCGGCATCGGCGCGGCCTTCCAGAGGCCGGCGGTGTCTGCAGCGTTGCCGCCGAGCACGCCGGGTGCCCAGACGGCGCTCAGCCAGCCCACCTGTTCGCCGTTGTTCAGGCCGGCGTTCCACTCGGGCGTGTACATGGGCTTGTTGTCGATGACGCCCTCTTCGACGAGGCCGCCCCAGTAACCGGCAACGGTCTCGGTGGGTGTTTCGGCGATGTCGACGCTCCAGGCCTCACCGTCGATGCCCCACCAGGAGGCACCGGCCTGCTGGGCCATGCCCGTGAACCAGCCGGCGTCATTGGACGAGAAGGTGCCCAGGTACTTGGCCGGGTCAGCAGCGTGCACGGCGCGGGCGACGGCGGCGTATTCGTCCCAGGTGGTGGGCACGGCCAGGCCGAGCTGCTCGAGGATGTCGGCCCGGTAGAAGAACATCATCGGTCCGCTGTCCTGGGGGATCGCGTAAATCGCGTCGGATCCGAGCGTGACGGAGTCCCAGACGCCGTCGGCAAAGGCATCCTGGACGTCGCCGTCGCCGTATTCGGACAGGTCGGCGAGAGCGTCGGAGGAGACCAGGGTGGGGATCTTCTGGTACTCGGCCTGGATCAGGTCGGGTGCACCGCTGCCGGCCTTGATGGCCGTGAGCAGTTTGGTGATGGCGGGGTCGCCGCCGTCCTGCTTCTGCACGGTGACCTGGATGTCGGGGTTCTCCGCGTTCCAGATGTCAACGACCTCTTCGAGGTTCGGGGCCCAGGCCCAGTAGTTCAGTTCGACCGGGCCGTCGTCACCCCCGCCCGTGTTTGCCGAACAACCTGACATGAGCAGTGCGGCGGCCGTGGCCATGGCCACTGCCCCTACCCGAATTGACGTGCGCATTCGTCCTCCTTGATGAAAGCTGGGTGCTGTGTGGTGGCGCCCAGCTGTCGTATCGAGAAAACTCGGGCTTGACTGGGAGCGGTACTAGTAATTCACACATTTCTAGCCGTGTCAACATGCGGTCTTGATCTGGATTATGACAATCGGCTGTGCTAGAACTGGGAGCGCACACAGTTGAAGGAGCCTTAGACCAATGTCGATCCACACCCCATTCCCCGCCAGAGCGCCCGCGACAGACCGGTGGTTGAAGGGCACGACCGGGCTTCGTTACGGTGGCGACTACAACCCGGAGCAGTGGCCCCGCGAGACCTGGCTGGAAGACATCAAGCTGATGAAGCAGGCCGGGATCAACCTGGTCAGCATCGCGATCTTCGCCTGGGGCATCCTGGAGCCACGCGAGGGCGAATACGACTTCAGCAAGCTCGACGACATCTTCGGCCTGCTGCACGAGGCCGGCATCGACATCGACCTCGCCACGCCCACCGCGGCCCCGCCGGCCTGGTTCTGGAAGAAATACCCGGACTCCCGGCCGGTCACCCGGGACGGCATCACCCTGGGCAACGGTTCCCGCGGCATGGTCAGCCCGTCGAGCCCCGACTACCGCCGGGCCGCCGCGGCCATCACCGAGCAGCTCGCCCGCCGGTATGCGAACCACCCCGCCCTTGTGCTCTGGCACGTGCACAACGAGTACGGTGCGCCCATCAGCGACTCCTATGACGACCACTCCGTCGCCGCCTTCAGGGTCTGGCTGCAGAAGCGTTACGGCACCCTTGACACCCTCAATGAGAAGTGGGGCACCACCTTCTGGGGACAGGTGTACGGCGAGTGGGACGAGATCGACGCGCCCCGCCAGTCGGCCTCGGTGAGCAACCAGGCGCAGCGCCTGGACTTCCACCGGTTCACCTCCGACGCGTTGCTCGAGTGCTACATCAACGAGCGCGATGTCATCCGCCGGTTCACCCCGGACATCCCCGTGACCACCAACTTCATGGCCACCAATTGCCTCTCCCCCGACTACTGGAAGTGGGCCAGGGAGGTGGACATCGTCGCCAACGACCACTACCTGGTGGCCGAACGCGCCGACAACCATGTGTTGCTGGCCATGGATGCCGACCTGTCCCGGTCGCTGGCCGGCGGCGCCCCGTGGATCCTGATGGAGCACTCCACCGGCGCCGTCAACTGGCAGCCCCGCAACATCGCCAAGCGTGCCGGCGAGATGGCCCGCAACTCACTCTCCCACCTGGCCCGCGGCGCCGACGGCATCCTGTTCTTCCAGTTCCGGGCCTCCAGGTTCGGCGTTGAGAAGTTCCACTCCGCGATGCTGCCGCACGCCGGAGCCGAGACCCGGGTCTGGCGCGAGGTCGTCGCCCTGGGCGAAACCCTCGGGTCCCTCGAGGCCGTGCGCGGCTCCCGCGTGCAGGCTCGCGTCGCGCTGCTCTGGGACACCGAGTCGTTCTGGGCACAGGACTTCGAATGGCGCCCGAGCGCCGAACTGGGCCACCGCGAACGCCTCGAGGCCTTCTACACGGCGCTGTGGAACCGCAACGTGTCGGTGGACTTCGCGCATCCGCGCGACGACCTCACCGGCTACGACCTCGTTATCGCGCCCAGCCTCTACCTCGCCGGTCCGGCGGCCTCGGAGAACCTCACCGGCTACGTGCGGGACGGCGGCCACCTGGTCGTCTCCTACTTCTCCGGCATCGTCGACGAGAACGACACCGTCTACCCGGGAGCCGCGCCCGGCGCGCTCCGGGAGGTGCTCGGCCTGACCATCCCGGAGTTCCTGCCCCTGCACAAGAACGAGACCGTCACCCTCAGCGATTCCCGCACCGGAACCGCCTGGACCGACGACATCGAGGTCTCCACCGCTGAGGTGCTGGCCCGGTACGTGGACGGCCCGGCCGCCGGCGGACCGGCCCTCACCCGCAACGCGTTCGGTGCGGGGTCGGCCTGGTACATCTCGACCAAGCTCACCGGAACCGACCTGGACTCCCTGCTGCTGGACGTTCTCAACACCGCCGGCATCGAGGCGGCCCGCGGCATCGACGGCGTCGAGACCATCATCCGGTCCACCGACACCGACGAGTTCCTGTTTGTGATCAACCACACGGATGCCGACCAGTCCTGGCCGGCCTCCGGCACCGAGTTACTCACCCAGGCCACGGTCGACGGCACCGTCCTGGTACCGGCCGGACTCACCCGCGTGGTGCACAGCGTCCGATAGCGGCTAACTGTTCCCCGTGCGGACAACTGTTCCCGGCGCACCGGGCGCACGTGTCCGCACGGGGAACAGTTGCAGGGTCAGGGCAGCCGGGCGAACGCCCGCACCGGGAAGGTGCCGAAGTCCCGCACCCGCGGTGGCACGGCGGTGAATCGGGCTCCCCGGTCGGGGAGCCCGCCGAGCCCGGTGAGGTGCTCGACCACGGGGATCCCCGCGGCCAGCAGAAGTGAGTGCGCCGGCCGCTCCCCGCCGGACTCGGTGTCGTCGATGTTGAGGGAATCGATTCCCACCAGGGTCGCGCCGGCGGCCACCAACGCCCTGGCGCCGTCCCCGGTGAGGAACGGCGCACTGCTCGCGTAAGCTGCCGTGCCAAAGTGGCGGTCCCACCCTGTGTGCAGCAGAACGGCGGTTCCACCGAGGTTCAGGCCGTCGAAGGCAGCCGCCGGGATCGCTCGCTCCGACGCCTGCTCGCAGCGGAACACGTGTGCGGGCAGGTCGGCGAGAGCCTCGAGCGGCAGCCCGGCCAGGTCGACCCCGCCCTCGTACCGGTGGAACGGGCTGTCGAGGTACGTTCCGGTGTTGCCGATCATCGTGATGGTGTCCATGGCGAACTCGGTGCCCTCCGCGTAACGGCTGCGCGAATCCGCCCTGGTGAGGTGCGGTGTGATCACCGGCGCCGGCAGTCCGGGGTAGGTCACCAGCCCCGCGCTGATCTCGTGGCTGAGGTCGACGAAGCTGGAGGCGGAAGCCGGCATAGGAGTTCTCTCTGATCGGTCACGGGGAGGGGAAAAAGACCTGGTTGGGAGTAAAACCGCTCCCTTGGGTCCAGTGTGCCCGATCCGCGCGGCCCCGCCAATGGCAGAACTGACATGGTTCATCGACTTCCCGCCACCCCGGAGTGACCGCGTGCTGCCACAGCACCACCCGGCGCCGGCCTCAGGCGCTGGGCAGGGCCTGAGCGAGGTCGGCCAGCAGGTCGTCGATGTCTTCGATGCCCACCGACAGGCGCACGATGTTGGTGGCCACTTCGAGCTCGGTTCCGCGCACCGAGGCGTGGGTCATCTCGGACGGGTAGTTCACCAGCGATTCGACGCCGCCGAGCGATTCGGCCAGCTGGAACAGGTGCATCGACTCGGCGAACCGCCGGGCCGCGGTTTCGCCGCCGCGGAACGCCAGGGAGAGCATGCCGCCGAAGGCACTCATCTGTGCCTTGGCCAGCTCGTGGCCGGGGTGGCTTTCCAGGCCCGGGTAGTAGACCTTCTCGATGGCGGGGTGGGTCTGGAGGTACCGGGCGATGGTGAGTGCGTTGCTGCTGTGCCGGTCCATCCGCACCGCGAGGGTCTTGATGCCGCGCACGGTGAGCCAGGCGTCCAGCGGCGCGGACACCGGGCCGGCCGCGAACTGGATGAACTTGACCTTCTCGGCGAGCTCGTCATCGTTGATGACCAGGCCGCCGCCGATGACGTCGGAGTGTCCGCCGAGGTACTTGGTGGTGGAGTGCACGACGACGTCGGCGCCGAGGGCGAGGGGCTGCTGCAGGGCGGGGGACGCGAAGGTGTTGTCCACGACCACGAGCACGCCGTGGCGGTGGCCGATCTCGACGAGGCCGGCGATGTCGCTGATCTTCATCAGCGGGTTGCTCGGCGTCTCCACCCAGAGGATCTTCGTTTCGCCGGGGAGGATCGCGGCCTCGACAGCGGTCAGGTCGCTCATCTCCACCGTCGTGTTGCGCACACCCCAGGCGCCGTGCACCCGGTTGATCAGCCGGTGCGTGCCGCCGTAGACGTCGTTGCCGAGCACCACGTGATCACCCGGAACGAGGACCGCGCGCAGCAGGCTGTCCTCGGCGGCGAGGCCGCTGGCGAACGACAGCCCGTGCCGGCCGCCTTCGAGTGCGGCGAGCATAGTTTCCAGTGACGTGCGGGTGGGGTTGCCGCCGCGGCTGTACTCGTAGCCGCCGCGCAGTCCCCCGATGCCGTCCTGCACGTAGGTGGAGGTCTGGTAGATCGGCGGGATGACGGCGCCGGTGGTCGGGTCGAATTCCTGACCGGCGTGGATGGCGATGGTGTTGAACTTCTGGTTCTCGGACTGGCTCATGGTGTTATCGCTTTCAGACGCTGAGGTAGGTGAGGAGGTCGTGCCGGGTGATCACGCCGAGCGGCTTGCCGCCGTCGGTGACGAGCAGCGCATCGTGTTCGGCGAACGCGGCGCGCGCCGAACCGACGGGCTCGTTCACGCCGATCAGTGGCAGGGCGTCGCCCACGATCGAGCCGACCTTGTCGGTGAGCTGGGCTTCGCCGGAGAACACCCGGCCCATCAGGCTGCGCTCGTCGAGCGCACCGACAACCTCGCCCATCACGACGGGCGGCTTGGCCGTCAGTACGAGCAGCTGTGACACGCTCGCCGAGGTCATGGTCTCGATGGCGTCGCGCACGGTGTCGTTCGGGTGCACATAGACGAACGCCGGAAGGGTGCCGGTCTTGGAGTGCAGCAGGTCGGCGACGGTGTGACCGGCGGGCGCATTCGAGAAGCCGTAACTCCGCATCCAGCCGTCGTTGAAGATCTTGCCCAGGTAGCCGCGGCCGCCGTCCGGCAGCAGCACGACCACGACGGCGTCGGCAGGCAGGTCCTTCGCGGCCCGCAGCGCCGCGACGACCGCCATGCCACTGGAGCCGCCGACCAGGATGCCCTCTTCGAGGGCGAGACGGCGGGTCATGGCGAAGGAGTCGGCGTCGGAGACCGCGATGATCTCGTGCGGAACGGCCGGGTCGTACGCGCCAGGCCAGAAGTCCTCGCCGACGCCCTCGACGAGGTAGGGCCGACCGGTGCCGCCGGAGTAGACCGACCCCTCGGGGTCGGCGCCGATGATGCGCACGGCTTCGTTCGACACCTCCCGCAGGTAGCGGCCGGTTCCGGTGATGGTGCCGCCGGTGCCGACGCCGGCGACGAAGTGGGTGACCGTTCCGTCGGTGTCGCGCCAGATCTCCGGGCCGGTGGACTCGTAGTGGCTGAGCGGGCCGTTCGGGTTGGCGTATTGGTTGGGCTTGAAGGCGCCGGGGATCTCGCGGGCGAGGCGGTCCGACACGCTGTAGTACGACTCGGGGTCGTCGGGGGCGACGGATGTCGGTGTCACGACGATCTCGGCGCCGTAGGCGGTGAGAACGTTGCGCTTGTCCTCGCCCACCTTGTCCGGCAGCACGAATACGCACTTGTAGCCGCGTTGCTGGGCCACCAGGGCCAGGCCGACGCCGGTGTTACCGGAGGTCGGCTCGACGATGGTGCCGCCCGGCAGCAGTTGCCCGTCACGCTCGGCGGCGTCGATGATGCGGGTCGCGATGCGGTCCTTCGCGGACCCGCCGGGGTTGAGATATTCGAGCTTGACCAGCACGGTGGCGGACACGCCCTCCGTGACCTTGTGCAGCTTGACCAGCGGCGTGTTGCCGATGAGGTCGAGAATGGTGTCGGCGATTTTCATGATGGGATCCTTACGTCGATCGACGTGTCGCGGGACGATGCAGGCGTGGCCGCTGGCCTGGGTGGGCGGTCCTGGTACCGAGAGTGTGAGTGTGCGGGTCGGCTAGCGAAAGCAGCAACAGGGACACGACGTCAGGGTGATCACTCCTTCACTCTAGTCGCCGCCCGGGAGGCGCGGCCAGCCTGTGAAGCATCTGTGAGATCACAAACCGAGGAAGCCCACGCACCGGTGCATGCGTTCGAATAAGTGCACAGCAAACGAAAGAGGCCCCTCGTGACCCCTGCCCCGCCCACCGGCACATCCGGATCTTCGTCGCCCAAGCCCGGCGTCAAGCAGCAACGGGCGGCGCAGCGCGCCCAGAAGCTCGAGCAGTACCACCGCGATCAAAAACGCAGCGCCCGCAACCGGCGCATCGGCCTGATCAGCGGGATCACCGTGGCCGTCGCGGTCATCGGCCTGCTGATCACCTCGATCGTGCTGACCCCGCAGAGCGCGAGCTACTCCGCCGGTGGCGACGGTGCCGACATCGACGGTGTGGAAACGTTCGAGAACGCCTCGTTGCACGTGGAGACCCCCGTCTCGTACCCGCAGACTCCGCCCGCCGGCGGCGACCACAATCCCACTTGGCTGAATTGCGGCGTCTACACCGAACCAGTGCCGAACGAGAACGCCGTGCACTCCCTCGAGCACGGTGCCCTCTGGGTGACCTACGACCCCGCCATGTCCGATGACGAGCTGGCCACGCTCAAGCAGGCGCTCCCGTCCACCTACGTGATCCTCTCGCCGTTCGACGGCCTGCCCGCCCCCATCGTGGTGAGCGGCTGGAACGTGCAGCTGCAGGTCGACTCGGCCGACGATGAGCGCATCGCCGCGTTCTTCGAAGAGCACTGGAAGAGCAACAACGTTCCCGAACCCGGCGCGCTCTGCACCGGCGCCTACGATGCCCCCGGAAAGGCGTAGCTCGGCCCGGCGTGCCGCGCTGGTCGTCACGGCCGCGATTGCGGCCGTCGCGATCGGCCTGGTCGGCTTCTCCGTCGGCCGGTTGAGCACCATCGACAATCCCACGCCCACATCGACCAGCGCCGAGGCCGGTTTTGCGCGCGACATGCAGGTGCACCACCTGCAGGGGGTCGAATTGGCCATGATCATCCGCGACCGCACCGAGGCGGCGGATGTGCGCCTGCTCGGCTACGACATCGCCACTACCCAGGCGCAGCAGGCCGGCCAGCTCTACGGCTGGCTCACCGAGTGGGACCTGTCCCAGGCTGGCCCCGAACCCTCGATGACCTGGATGACCCGGCCCGGCCGTTCGGACACCTCTCACGCGCACCCCGAGGGAACCCACACCCCGGGCGCCCCGATGCCCGGGCTCGCCACCGACGAGCAGATCGCCGGCCTCACCGCGTCGACGGGAGTCGACGCCGAGCGCCGGTTCCTCACCCTGATGATCGCCCACCACTTGGGCGCCGTCGAAATGGCCGAGTCGGTGCAAGATCGCGCCAACAACACCTCGGTGCTCGGTTTTGCGAACTCGGTGATCATCTCCCAGGAGGCCGAGATCACCCTCATGGAGTCCATGCTCGCCGACCGCGAGCCGTGACCTCAGCACCAGAAACTCGAGGTTTTCTGGGCCTATCTCACAGTTCGCGAGCCTGCACGGGGGTCTGCTCGGCGTAGAGGGATGCGTAGGTGCCACCCTCGGCGAGCAACTCCTGGTGGGTGCCGGCCTCGACGACGCGACCGTGGTCGATGACGAAGATCACGTCGGCGGTCACAATCGTCGACAAGCGGTGGGCGATGGCGATGGTCGTGCGCCCCCGGGAAGCGGTATCGAGGGCGGCCTGCACTACCCGCTCGGAGATCGCGTCCAGGGCGCTGGTCGCCTCGTCGAGGATCAGCACCTCAGGGTCCTTCAGCAGCACCCGGGCGATGGCCACCCGCTGCTTCTCGCCGCCGGAGAGCCGGTAGCCCCGCTCGCCGACCACGGTGTCATAGCCGTCCGGGAAAGACGCGATGGTGTTGTGAATGTTCGCGGCCCGCGCGGCGATCTCGAGCTCGGCATCCGTGGCCTCGGGTTTGGCGTACCGGAGGTTCTCGGCGATGGTCGCGTGGAAGAGGTAGGTTTCCTGGCTCACGATGCCGATGTGGGAGACCAGCGACTCCTGCTCGAGGTCACGCACGTCGACCCCGGAGAACAGCACCCGGCCGCCCGTCGCCTCGTAGAAGCGCGGGATCAGGTACGACACCGTGGTCTTGCCCGCGCCGCTGGGCCCGACGAAGGCGGCGAACGCGCCGGGTTCGATCGTGAACGAGACCGCGTCGAGGGTCGGCCGGGCGTCGGCGTCGGCATCCGGGTAGGCGAAGGTGACGGCGTCGAACTGCACCCGACCGGTGACTGCGGGCACCGGGCGGGCACCGGGAGCGTCGCTGATGGCGGGGGTGAGGTCGAGGTATTGGAAGATTCGCGCGAAGAGTGCGCTGGAGGTCTGCAGGTCCAGGGCCACCCGCATCAGCCCCAGCAAAGGGAAAAGCAGCCGCGCCTGAACCGTGGTGAAGGCCACGACGGTGCCCGCGGTGATGTCGGTGGCGCTGTTCGTGAGGAGGAGGCCGGCCACCAAGTAGACGATGGCCGGGATGCTGGACAGGAAGATGCTGACCATGGCGAAGAACCACTGGCCGCTCATCTGCTGGCTGACCTGCAGGTGCACCTGGTTGTCGTTCTCGTGCGCGTACCGGGCGATCTCGGCCTTTTGCCGGGTGAAGCTCTTGGACAGCAGGATGCCGGACACGCTCAGGGTCTCCTGGGTGATCGCGGTCATGTCGGAGAGGGACTCCTGGGTCTTGCCCGCGATGCGGGCCCGGACCCGGCCCACCCGGCGCTGTGCGAAGACCAAGATCGGCATCAGGATCACGGCCACGATCGTCAGCTGCCAGTTGAGCAGCAGCATTGCCACGAACGCGGCGATCACCGTGACGGCGTTGCCGAGCACACTGGAGACGGTGTTGGTGAGCACGCTCGCCACCCCGCCGACATCGTTCTGCAGCCTGGACTGGATCACGCCGGTCTTGGTGCGGGTGAAGAAGCTCAGCTCCATCGCCTGCAGGTGGGTGAACAGCCGCACCCGCAGTTCACCCATCACCGAGTTGCCCACGGTTGCGGTGAGCCAGGTCTGCCAGACGCCCAGCAGCGCGGTGGTGAGATAGGCCGCGATCATCAGCGCCACCAGCACGGTCAGCCGCTGCAGGTCCGGGCCGCCAGAGGGCGGGAACAGACCCTCGTCGAACGCGCGCTGGATCAGCAGCGGCGGAAGCACCGACAGTGCCGCAGATATCAGCACCAGGATGACGGTGACGGTGAGCTTCCGGGCGTGCGGGGCGAACAGCGCCCTGATGCGGTCGAACAGGTTGGGAATCTCGGGCGCTTCGGCGTTCTGCGCCTTCTGGGCGGCCGGGTCGTCACCGCTGACGCGGTTGCGGCGGCCACGAAACTCTTCAGGGGGACGTCCGCCCGTGCCGTGCGATCCGCTCATGGTCTCACTCTAAGACAGCGGACCGGCCCCGGAAATCCGGGACCGGTCCGTCGCAGCCGAGTCCAGTGCCGGCCCGGCCAGGTGAGGAAGTTAGCCCTTCGTGGAACCGGCCAACAGGCCGCGCACGAAGTAGCGCTGCAGGCTGAAGAAGACGATCAGCGGAACCAGGATCGAGATGAACGCGCCCGCTGTGAGCAGGTGCCAGTCCTGGCCCCGGCTACCGGTGATCTCGGCCAGCAGCTTGGTCATCGGTGCCACCGCGCCATCCGCGAAGATCAGCGCCACGAGCAGGTCGTTCCAGACCCAGAGGAACTGGAAGATGGCGAAGGACGCGATCGCGGGCATGGTCAGCGGCAGCACGATCCGGAAGAAGATCTGCCCGTGACCGGCGCCGTCGACCCGCGCCGCCTCGATGACGTCGGCGGGGATCTCAGACACGAAGTTGTGCAGCAGATAGATGGCCAGCGGCAGAGCGAACATCGTGTGTGCGATCCACACCTGCGAATAGCCGCCGGCGTCACTGATCGAGGAGACCACCGGGAAGCCGAAGATCTCACCCCGTGAGAAGAACTGCAGAAGCGGCACCAGGGCCATCTGCAGCGGAACGATCTGCAGCGCGAAAACCGCGATGAACAGCACGTTCTTGCCGCGGAAGTTGATCCACGCGAACGCGTAGGCCGCGAGGCTGGCGATGATCAGGGGCAGCAGCGTGGCCGGCAGGGTGATCGCGATCGAGTTGATGAAAGCGCCGGCCAGGTTCAGCTGGCTGTTACCGGCCTGGAGCACCTCGCTGTAGTTGTCGAGGGTGAGGCCCCAGTTCGAGAAGAGCGTCCACCATCCGGTGGTGCGCACCTCCTGGGCCGGGCGGAACGAGGAGACGAAGAGACCGAAGGTGGGCACCGTCCAGAGCACAGCGATCACGAGTGCCGCGATCGTGGCGCCCCGGCTGGTCAACCGCTTCTTGGTGCGCTTGGCCGCGGTGAACTCCCCGCGGCGTTCGCCGCGGCGGAGCTGGTTTTTGGTGTTCTTGTCGACGGGGAGCTCCACCGGAAGAATCGCGCTCATCGGATTTCCCTCTGCTTCTGAATCTGGCGGGCGTTGTAGACGACGATCGGAAGGACGAGCAGGAACAGGATCACGGCGAAGGCGGCGGACCGGCCCTGCTCGAAGTTCTTGAACTGCGTGTACATCTCGTTCGCGATGACGCTCGTGTCGTTGGAGCCTGCCGTCATGGTCCGGACGATGTCGAAGACCTTGAGGGAGGCGATGGAGATCGTCGTCAGGACAACGATGAGGGCGCTGCGGATGCCGGGAACCGTGACGTTGGTGAACTTCTGCCACGCGTTGGTGCCGTCGAGTTCGGCGGCCTCCAGCTGCTCGGCCGGCACACCCTTGATGGCCGCGGAGAGCACCACCATGGCGAATCCGGTTTGCACCCAGATCAGCACGACGATCAGGAAGACCGTGTTCCAGGGTGCGACGGCGAGGAAGTCGACGGGGTTGCCGCCGAGCCACACCACGATCTGGTTGAGCAGGCCGATCTGATTCTGGTCGGCCGGACGCGCCGTGTAGATGAAGCGCCAGATGATGGACGCCCCGACGAAGGAGATGGCCATGGGCATGAAGACCATGATCTTGAAGTACTTCTCACCTCGGCTCTTGTCGATGAAGACCGCGTAGGCCAGGCCGGCGATCGTCGATACGAGCGGGGTGATGAGCACCCAGACGATCGTGTTGAGTACGGTGCGGATGGCCTCGGGCTGCGTGAACACCCAGATGAAGTTGTCGAAGCCGATGAACTCGGTTCCCCGCGAGTTCATAAACGCCTGCACCGTGGTCTGGATGGTCGGAATGACGAGGCCGACGATCAGGAGCAGGATGGCCGGCGCGAGAAAGCCGAAGAGTTGGAAGAGGTAGCCGGCGCCGGAGCGCGAGCGGTAGTCGACGATGAAGAAGACCCCACCGAGGACGGCAGCCGCGGCGATGGCCCACCAGTACGATCCGGCAGCGACCAGGATCAGCAGGGGTGCGGCGATGCAGACGGCGAGACGGATGACGGTGTAAACGGTGCCCGTTCGCGGGGCTATTTCGACGAAGAACAGGATCGCGGCCACCAGGGCCACGAACGCGAGAATGATGATGGGGACTTGAACCAGGGGCGGCAAGTCAGCCAGCCAGGCAAGGAATGCCGACATGTGAAACCTCTCGAGTACGACTGCGGACTCACAGTGTTTTGCTGGTGGGGCGGAATACCACCGCCCCGGTACACCAGTAGGGGGTGCGGGTCGCCCTCCTCAGAGGACGACCCGCACGGTTGGGCTGTTAGACGAGCCGGTTGTCGAACCAGACTAGTTGGAGGGCCAGCCGGCTTCGATGCTCGTGAGCACCTCACCCGTCGGGGCTCCATTGATCCAGTTGACCATTCCCTTCCAGAAGGTGCCGGCGCCAACGGAGCCGGGCATCAGGTCGGAGGCGTCGAAGCGGAAAGTGGTTTCCGAGTCCTGAAGGATCTTGATGGCTTCCTGCAGGATCGGGCTCTGCGCGTTGGCCGGGTCGAGACCCGAGTTGGCGCTGATGACCCCGCCGAGGCTGACGCGGCTGTTCGCCCAGTCATCGCTGGAGAGGTACGTCTGCACGGCCTGGGTGTCTGCGTCGTCCGAGAACGCTCCGACAATCTCGCCACCACCGGTGACAGCCTGGCTGCCGGCCTCCTGGGCCGGGGTGATGAAGGCCCACACGTCACCGTCGGGACCGACCTCGCCGCCGGCATCCGTGATGAAGCCGTCGAAGAAGGAGGCCTGGTGGTGCAGGGCGCAGGTGCCCTCGGCGAGCGGCGTGGCTACGTCACCGAACGCGATGCTGTTGATCGAGCTCACATCGCCGAAGGTGGCGTTGACGTAGGACGGGTTCAGCAGGATCTCGCCGACGGAGTCGAATGCGGATGCAATCGCCGGGTCCGTGAACGGAATCTCGTTGGCAACCCACTTGTCGTAGGTCTCAGCGCCGGCCTCACGCAGAACGAGGTCCTCGACCCAGTCCGTGCCCGGCCAACCGGTTGCGTCACCAGAGCCGAATCCGGCGCACCACGGGGCGCTGCCGGTCTTCTCCTGGATGGTCTTCGTCACGGCGAGGAGCTCGTCCCAGGTCTCGGGAACTTCGACACCCCACTCGGTGAACTTGGCCGGGGAATACCAGACGAAGCCCTTGACGCTGGCCATCAGCGGAGCGCCGTAGAACGTGTCGCCGACGGTGCCGTATGCCTTCCAGTCGGACGACCAGAACTCGTCGACGTTGTCTTCAACGGACGAGGGGGCCGGCTTGAGGAAGTCGCGACTGGCGAGGTCGGCCATCAGGCCGGGCTGCGGGAAGATCGCGAGGTCTGGAGCGCTGCCGCCCTGAGCACGGATGGCGATCTGAGCTTCGAATTCCTTCGACGCCTCGTACTGGATGTCGATGTCGTTCTCTTCTTCCCAAGCCTTCCAGGACTCTTCGAGAAGCTCGGCCTCGGTGTCAGCGATGGTGCCGTAGACGGTGACGACACCGTCACCCTCGGCTCCGGCTTCGGCGCTCGTGCTGCCGGGACCACCGGAACAGCCGGCCAATGTCAGCCCGGCAATCGCGACCATGGCGATGGGTGCTGTGATTCGGCGGTGGAATGACCGCATTCTTCCTCCTCGTTGAGTGGTTGCGGTGCGCCGGGATCCCCCGGACAAACACCAAGGTGCTGCAGGAACTGCTCGTCGTGCTGGAAACGGTTGCACAAGGAACCGGTTCCACACCACAAAGTACGGCACAGATTCGTTCGACACAAGCCCAATATGGTTACAGATTGACAAAGATCGCGCTCTCATGCCAACGACGCTTCAAACCGGTCACACTTCGGTGTCGAATTTCTGGAACCGATTCCAGCCCGGCCGCCGAGGAGATATGGTGGCCAGAGCGGTTCCAACGACGGGGAGGCTGGCATGAGCGCGATCGCGGATGTAGCACGCATGGCCGGCGTCGCCAAGGCCACGGCCTCCCGGGCGCTCAGCGGCCGGGGCTACGTGTCGGACGAAACGCGTCAGAAGGTGGTCGACGCCGCCGCCCTGATCGGCTACGTCGCCTCGCCCAATGCGGCCAGCCTGGTGACCGGCCGGACCAAGAGCATCGGCGTGATCATTCCCTTCATCAGCCGCTGGTTTTTCTCCGAGATCCTGGAGAGCCTCGAGCAGTCCCTGCTCGCCGAGGGCTACGACATGACGCTCTACAACCTCCCCGCACATTCGGCCGAACGGGAGCGGGTCTTCGATTTCTTCCTCGCCCGCAAGCGGTTCGACGGTGTCATCTCCGTGGGCGTCGAGCTCAGCGATGCCGAGGTGGAGCTCCTGCACCGGCTGGGCCGTCCTCTGGTGGGCATCGGCGGTGAGATCCCCGGCGTGCATACCATCGCGATCGACGACATCGCGGCCGCGCGCCTGGCCACCGAACACCTGATCAGCCTCGGGCACACCGACATCCGTCATGTCGGCGGTGATCAGGTGGACCAGATGGACTTTGCCGTGCACACCAAACGGCTCACCGGTTTCAACTCGGCCATGCACGCCGCCGGCCTGTCCAGGGATGGCCGCTTCGCCCCCTGCGCCTTCACGGTTCCCGGGGGGTACGAGACCGGTCTGGCGCTGTTCGGTAATCCGCACCGGCGGCCGACGGCGGTCTTCGCGGCGAGCGACGAGATCGCGTTCGGCCTCATTGTCGCGGCCAGGGAGCTCGGCATCCTGATCCCGTCCGAGCTCTCGGTGATCGGCATCGACGGCCATCCGTATGCCGAGATGTTCCGGCTCACCACCATCGAACAGCACCCGCGCAACCAGGCCAGGATGGCCGTTGAGTCCCTGCTGGGTGCGCTCGAGCAGCCGTCGGCGCCGGTCACACCCGGGCTCACCAGGGCGCCGACCAACCTGGTCATGCGCTCCAGCACCAGCGCACCCCGGTGACCCGGTGACCCGGTGACCCGGCTCCGCAACTGTTGCCGTGCGCAACAGTTGGGGTGGTCGCCCCAGACCGTCAGCGGCGCGGGTTAGCCTCGAGGGGATGATTTCCGACCCTTCAGACGACGCCAGCGCCGGCACGGACCGGGATGCCACCCCCCGGGCATCCACCCGGTACGCACCCCGGCGCCCGTTCGACCTGGCGGCCACCATGGCCCCGCACAGTCGCGGTCGCGGCGACCCCACCGCCCGCGCCGATGCCGCCGGGCTCTGGCGCACCCAACGCACCCCGCTCGGACCGGCGACCCTGCTGCTTCGGCAGGCCGCCGACGGCGGCGTCGACGCCAAGGCCTGGGGACCGGGCGCCGAGTGGTGCATCGCCCAGGTACCCGCCCTGCTGGGCGACGGCGACGACTGGACCGGACTCGACCTCGGCGGCCACGGTGTTCTTGCCGAGGTCCGCCGCCGTAACCCCGGCGTCTGGCTGGGCAGCTCCGGGCTGGTCTTCGAGGCGCTGATCCCGGCAATCATCGAACAGAAGGTCACCACTCTCGAGGCCCACCGTGCCTGGTACCGGCTCATCCGCCAGCACGGCGAGGCGGCCCCTGGCCCCGCACCAGCGGGGATGATGGTCTCCCCCGGACCGGAACGCTGGCGCCTGGTGCCGTCGTGGGACTGGCACCGGGCCGGCGTCGATCCGCGCCGCTCACGCACGGCCGTTTCTGTTGCGGCCGTGGCGGCATCTCTCGACCGGCCCGTCGACGCCGTCACGGCCTCACGACGGCTGCAGTCCCTGCCCGGCGTCGGCCGCTGGACCGCCGCGGAGGTGACTCAGCGCTCGCACGGCGACCCCGATTCGGTGAGCGTGGGCGACTACCATCTGGCCGCCCAGGTGGGCTGGGCCCTGACCGGATCCCCCGTCGACGACGACGGCATGCTCGAACTGCTCGATCCCTTCGCGGGACACCGCCAGCGTGTGGTGCGCCTCATCCTGGGCAGCGGCTACCGCGCCCCGCGCCGCGGCCCGCGCATGACCATCCAGGACCACCGCTCGCACTAACCGGGCCGGCCGCACACGCTGAATGGGCGGTCACCGGGGCTCGGAGGCCGGGCGGGGCGGCGCCGCCATCCGGTCCGGCGGCGTTACGCGGTGCGGTGCGGCCATCCGCTCGCCGGCCTCGACCCTGTCGCGCAGGATGGCGACGGCGCGTTCGAGGGTGCCGACATCGTCGATGGGCAGGTCGGCAAAGTAGGGCAGCAGGGCGGCGACCAGCTCGGTCCGCCAGGCGATCAGAGCCGCGACACCCGCCGGGGTGCTAGCGATGAGGCTGGCCCTGGCATCGTCGGGGTCGCCGGCGCGTTCGACCCAGCCTCGGTCGACGAGGCTGCCCACCAGCTTGGTGGCGGTGGGCTGCGAGACCCGGCTGCGCTCGGCCAGGTCGCCTAGGCGGATCGGGCCGCTGGAGAGCAGCACGCTGAGGGTGCGCCACAGAGCGGGCGATTCCGTGCCGCGCGCTGCACGGGCCGCGACGCGGGTGAGCCGGTGGTTGACGGACACGAGGTCCCCGAGGATGTCAGGAAGTGCTGCGGGCATCCCCCCACCATATACAGGCCGAATCGCCCGCGACCCGTGAGGAAAGCCCCAGAAACTCGAGAGTTTTGGTGCTTTTCTCACGGTTCGCGGGTTAACGGCAGCGGGCGCCGCATCCAATGGATGCGACGCCCGTGCGAGCAACTAACCCCTTGCGGGGCGAGATTACTTGAGGGTGACGGTGGCGCCAGCGGCCTCGAGGGAAGCCTTTGCCTTCTCGGCAGCTTCCTTCGCAACGCCCTCGAGGACGGCCTTCGGCGCGCCATCGACAACGGCCTTGGCCTCGCCGAGGCCCAGGCTGGTGAGCTCGCGCACAACCTTGATGACCTGGATCTTCTTGTCGCCGACGGCGTCGAGGATGACGTCGAACGCGCTCTGCTCTTCGACCTCTTCGGCAGCGGCGGCGGGGCCAGCGGCTCCGGCGACGGCGACGGGTGCAGCCGCGGTGACCTCGAAGGTCTCCTCGAATGCCTTGACGAACTCGGAGAGCTCGATGAGGGTGAGGCCCTTGAACTGCTCGAGCAGCTCTTCAGTGGAAAGCTTTGCCATGATTTTTCTCCTATTAGTTTCTTAGTTACTCACCGCGGTACAGGCAGATGCCTAGTTCGCGGACTCCTGCTTTTCACGCAGCGCTTCGATGGTGCGAACAGCCTTCGACAGCGGTGCGTTGAACAGATATGCGGCTCCGAACAGCGAGGCCTTGAAGGCGCCGGCAAGCTTGCCGAGCAGAACTTCACGGGACTCGAGGTCGGCGAGCTTGCCTACCTCTGCGGCGGTCAGGGGGTTACCGTCGAAGTAACCGCCCTTGACAACCAGGAGAGGGTTTGCCTTGGTAAAGGCACGCAGCTTCTTCGCGACGGCGACAGGGTCACCGTGTACGAAAGCGATAGCGGACGGACCAACGAGCTCCTCGTCGAAAGACGTGATGCCGGCGTTGTTGGCCGCGATCTTGGTGAGCGTGTTCTTTACCACGGCGTACGTGGCGTCCTCACTGATGGACGTGCGCAGCTCCTTGAGCTTCGCAACAGTGAGTCCGCGGTACTCGGTGAGCAGAACGGCGGTCGAGCTCTGGAATTTCTCCTGCAGCTCGGCGACCGTTGCTTCCTTGTTCGCCATGGCGCTCCTCTAAATATTCATGTGCCGGTAGCCCGGGGCGCAGACATGAAAAAAGCTCCAGCGCAAGCGCCGGAGCTGAGGCCAGTTTGACTGGCTAACTTCGAACACCTGCGCGGGCCGTTCACGTGAATGAACCTTCGATCGCTTTTCCATTTCTGGGCAGCGACAACCGGCGGTCTTTGGCTGTTCCCCACCATACGGGATCCCCCTGGCGGTGCGCAAATCGGGCCAACGCCCACCCGGCTTCGCAAACTAGTTGACAAAGGTCCACTATGTATTTATAGTTGACATCTGTCAATTATCTAGCTGGAGATTCATGTCACGCCGTTCTCGCACCACCACTCCCCCGAACCGGGCCATCACGGCCGACGGTTCCATGACCAAGCGCCAGGTTCTCGAGGCCCTGTCCGGCCTGCTGCTGGGCATGTTCGTGTCGATCCTCGCCGGAACCGTGGTCAGCACCTCACTGCCGATCATCATCTCCGACCTGAAGGGTGACCAGTCCGCATACACCTGGGTCATCACCGCCACCCTGCTCGCCACCACGGTGTCCACGCCCATCTGGGGCAAGTTCGCCGACCTCTTCAACCGCAAGTTGCTCATCCAGCTGGCCCTGGCCACCTTCGTGATCGGCTCGGCACTGGCCGGCTTCTCGCAGGACACCGGAACCCTCATCGGCTTCCGCGTGCTGCAGGGCCTCGGCGCCGGCGGTCTCGCCGCGCTCAGCCAGATCATCATGGCCGACATCATCAGCCCCCGGGACCGCGGCAAGTACGCCGGCCTGTTCGGCGGCGTCATGGCCCTCGGCACCGTCGGCGGCCCGCTGCTCGGCGGCGTGGTGACGGATGCCTTCGGCTGGCGCTGGAACTTCTTCATCGCCCTGCCCGTGGCCATCGTGGCCATCGTGCTCCTGCAGCGCACCCTGCACCTGCCCCCGCGGGTCAAGCGCGTGGTGAAGATCGACTACCTCGGTGCCGTGCTGATCGCCGGCGGCGTCTCGCTGCTGATGATCTGGGTCACCCTGGCCGGCAACAACTTCGAGTGGGCATCCGTCACCTCCTTCGTCATGGTCGCCGCCGCCGCGCTGCTGCTCATCGCCGCCGTGATCGTCGAGTTCACGGTGCCGGAGCCGATCATCCCGCTGACGCTGTTCAAGAACCGCACCTTCACCCTCGCCACCGTCGCCAGCATCTCGGTGGGCGTGTCGATGTTCGGCACCTCCGTCTTCCTCAGCCAGTACATGCAGCTGGCCCGCGGGGCCACGCCCACCCAGTCCGGCCTGCTCACCATCCCGATGATGGGCGGCCTGCTCATCTCGTCCACGTTGTTCGGCACCCTGATCAGCCGCACCGGCAAGTGGAAGGCCGTCATGGTCTCTGGTTCGGTCCTCGTCGTCGCCGGACTCCTGCTGCTCGGCAGCCTGCAGTACGACACCAACCTGATCCTGGTCGGTATCTTCATGTTCGTGCTCGGCGCGGGCCTGGGCATGGTCATGCAGAACCTGGTCCTGGTCGTTCAGAACTCGATCGAGGTCACCAACCTGGGTGTGGCCACCAGCGCTGTCACGTTCTTCCGCAGCCTCGGCGGCACGATCGGTGTCTCGGTTCTCGGCTCGGTGCTCGGCACCGTCGTGGCCCAGAACATCAAGGACGGCATCGGCACCCTCGCGCCGGCCGACCAGGCCATCGCGGTGAAGACGCTGGGCTCCGGCGTCATCCCGCACGTCAACACCCTGCCTGACGCCATCCGCGTCGTCGTCGAGTCGGCCTACGGCACCGGCGTCGGCACGGTCTTCCTGCTCGGTGTGCCGCTTGCCGTGATCACCCTGGTGATGGTCGCGCTGATGCCCAACGCGTCGCTCGGTACCCAGACCGCCATCGCCCTGACCAAGGCCCAGGCGACGAAGAAGGCACCCGAAAACCTCGAGGACAACGACCTGCGCGAACTCGAAGACGCCGAGGACATGCTGATCGAAGTGGGCGCTGCCGCCGCCGGCCTCACCCCGGTGGGCCTGGCCCACCCGACCGGCTCGATCCGCGTGCAGCCCGGCACCGACCCGTCGGAAAACCCGAGCACCGGTCGCTAGTGTGATGGTCATGACCGACCACGGCGAGCTTCCCCCGGTCCCCGAGCCCGGCGTCACGGCCGCCCTGTCCCCCGACACCGCGACCGAGGCCGCCGAGGCCTTGGCCGACGTCGAGGAGCAGATGATGCAATTGGCGGCCTATGTGCGCGGCGCCCTGCGCGATTCGGCCCTGCGCATTGACCCGGCGTTGCAACCGTTCGGCCTCAAGATCCTGCGCACCCTGCGACGCTGCGGACCCACGCACGCCAGCGCGCTGGCCGAGTTGCTCGAGGTGGACCGCAGTGTGATCAGCCGTCAGGCCCGGCTGCTCGAGGACCTCGGCCTGCTCGAGCTGGCCGCGGACCCGGCCGACGGGCGCGCCAGGTTCCTCGCGGCAACCCCGTTGGCGATGGAGAAGATGGCGGCCGTGCCGGGAGGCGACAAGAGCCTGCTGCACGGCCGGCTGACCGCGTGGCCCGAAGCCGACCTGCAGCAGTTCGCCCTGCTGCTGAAACGGCTGAACTCCCCCGACGGCGCACGGTAGGTCAGGCCAGGGGCAGCGCCACGCGGAAGCTGGTGCGCCCCGGCCGACTGTCCACCGTGACTTCGCCGTCGTGGGCCAGAACCACGGCCTGCACGATGGCCAAGCCGAGACCGGTACTGCCGCCGGTGCCGCGGAACCTGGAGCTGTCGCCGCGGGCGAACCTCTCGAACAGGGTCTCCTGCAGGTTCTCCGGGATGCCGGGACCGTCGTCGGTCACGGTGACCACGGCGTCTGGCCCCTCGACGCCGAGCGCCACCTGCACCCGGGTGCCCGCGTCGGTGTGCACGCGGGCGTTGGCCAGCAGGTTCGCGAAAACCTGGTGCAGGCGCGGACCGTCGCCGGCCGCCAGCACGGGCTCTTCGGGCAGGTCGAGGTCCCAGCGGTGGTCCCGGCCGGCCGCATGGGCGTCGCTGACCACGTCGACGAGCAGCATGGTGAGGTCCACGGGTTCCCGTTCCAGCTCGCGACCCTCGTCCAGTCGGGCGAGCAGCAGCAGGTCTTCGACGAGACCGGTCATCCGCACCGACTCCGACTCGATGCGCCCGAGAGCGTGGATGGCGTCGGGCGGCAGTTCCTGGCCGCTGCGCCGGGTGAGCTCGGAGTAACCGCGGATCGACGCGAGCGGGGTGCGCAATTCGTGGCTGGCATCCGCCACGAACTGGCGCACCTTGTTCTCGCTGGCCTGCCGGGTTTCCAGGGCGATATCGACGTGGTCGAGCATCCGGTTGAGCGCTGAGCCCACCCGGCCGACCTCGGTGCGGGGGTCGGTGTCTGCGGCCGGAACCCTGTCGACGAGCAGCACCTCGCCGCGGTCCAGCGGCAGTTCGGAGACCCGGGTGGCCGTGGCCGTCACCCGTTGCAGCGGACGCAGGGCCAGACGCACGATCGCGGTCGCGAGGAATGCCACCAGCACAATGCCGGCCAGCGACACGATCGCGATGATGAGCGCCAGCTGGGTGGCCGTTCCGGTCACGCTGGCGACCGGCAGGCCCACCAGGTACAGGGCACCGGAGCGCGCCGTTTCGGCTAGTACCCGGTACTCGCCGACGTCGCCGCCGAGGTTCACGCTGAACGGAACGGACGTGCCGCCCTTCTGCACGGCGGTATCGAGTTCGGTGATGAGCTGGGTGACCTGGTCGCTACTCAGCGCCACGACGGCACCGGTGTCATCGGTGTAGCCGGCTGTGACGGTCGTGCCGTCGTAGACCAGCGCGAGGGTGCCAGGGGGTTGGGAGGGCCCATTCAGAACATCACTGGCCGTGGGCGTGGCGAGGGTGAAGTCGCCGTTCGGCCGGCGGTCGAAGAAGACGCTGGAGCGTTCCGCGGCGCCTTTGACCTGCTGGTCGAGGCCGTCCATCAGGTTGGCGCTGAGGATGGCCACGCTCACCACCCCGATGACCAGGCTGACAAGGGCAAGCAGTCCCACCACGGCCACAACCAGTCGGCGGCGCAGGGTCCAGGGCGCCCGGCCGCTGCGGGTCGGGATGATGGGGGTGTCGCCGACGGGTGCTCCGGGTTTCATCAGGCGATCTTCAGCATGTAACCGGCGCCGCGCACGGTATGGATCATCGGTTCGCGACCGGCGTCCACCTTCTTGCGCAAATAGGAAATGTAGATCTCCACCACCGACGACTTGCCGCCGAAGTCGTAACTCCAGACCCTGTCGAGGATCTGGGCCTTGCTGAGCACCCGGCGCGGGTTGCGCATCAGGAAACGCAGCAGTTCGAACTCGGTCGCGGTCAGCTCGATCTGTTCGCCCGCGCGGAACACCTCGTAGCTGTCCTCGTCGAGGGTGAGGTCGCCCACCGTGATGCGGGGATCGCTGGAGTCGGAGACGGCCATCGTGGAGCGCCGGATGAGGCCGCGGAGCCTGGCGACGACCTCTTCCAGGCTGAACGGCTTGGTGACGTAGTCGTCGCCGCCGGCGGTGAGACCGGCGATGCGGTCGTCGAGCGAGTCCTTGGCGGTGAGAAAGAGCACCGGCGTTTGATAGCCATCCGCCCGCAGCCGCTGGAGCACCTGCAGACCATCGATGTCGGGCAGCATGATGTCGAGCACGATGGCGTCCGGCCGGAACTCCCGCGCCAGGGTGAGCGCGGCCCGGCCCTCCCCGGCCGTGCGCACCTCCCAGCCCTCGTAGCGGAGGGCCATCGAGAGCAGGTCGGTGAGGGTGGGTTCGTCGTCGACGACGAGCACCCGGATCGGGGAGCCGTCGGCCTTGCGAAGGCGTGGTCCGTGGGCCGGCTGCTCGTTGGTTCGGGTGCTCATGCTCCGAAGTATCCCCGCCTTTCCTATGAACCGGCTATGCGCCGCCCACGACGATCCTGAGAGAGCGGGACCCTGCGGACTCCTGGGCTAATTCATAGGCAGGCCATAGTGCAGCCATAACCGGGCTCCTTAGCTTCGAAGGCAACGGCGGGAACCTCCCTGCCGCCGGACTGGAGAATCGATGTTTGTCACGTATCTGCGACGAGAGCTGGCGGGTCGCCGCAAGCAGACCGCCATCGTCGCCATCGGCATGGCCCTCGCCATCGCCCTGGTCATTATCGTCAACGCAGTGTCGAGCGGAGTACAGCTGGCACAGTCCACCGTGCTGGCCTCGGTCTACGGCGTCGGCACCGACATCACCGTCAGCCAGACCCCGGCCGCGCCCACCGAGGGCGAAGCAGGCGCCGGCGGGCCGGCGAACTTCGACTTCGGCGCGGATGCCGGCACCACCGCCGACGGGACCACCACCGTCAGCCAGTCCAGGCTCTCCGTCGACCGGGGCACCACCGCGTTCGACGCCACGGCGCTGGACACCGTCGGCGGCATCGACAACGTCTCCGCCGCCGCCGCGACCCTGTCGCTGAGCAACACCACCTTCGACGGCGCCCTGCCCGATTTCTCCGCCGGGACACAGCAGACCGGGGACGACGCGGCCGGCGGAACCCCGCCCAGCGGTGGACCCGACGGTGCCGGCGGCAGCTCCTTCAGCGTCGATTCCTTCACAGTGCTGGGCCTGGACCCGGCCGCTGAGGCCGTCGGGCCCCTCTCGGCCGTGAGCCTCACGGACGGACGCAGCCTGGAGACCACCGACGCCGGCACCAATGTCGCCGTCCTCGACGCCGACTACGCCACCACCGCCGAACTCGTCGTGGGCGACACCGTCGCCATCGCGGACACCGACTTCACCGTGGTCGGCCTGGTCACGGCCTCCTCGGCGGATGCCGCCACGGCCTCCAGCGTCTACATCCCGCTCGACGTCGCCCAGACCCTGTCCGGCCTGACCGATCAGGTCACCGACATCTACGTGCAGGCCGCGTCCTCCACCGACATCGAGCAGATCCAGGCCGACGTCGAGACCGCCCTGCCGGAGGCCACGGTGCAGACCCAGTCCGACCTCGCCTCGAGCGTGTCAGGGTCGCTCTCCAGCGCCGCCGACCTGGTGAAGAACCTCGGCCTTTGGCTGTCGCTCATCGTGCTCGCGGCGGCGTTCCTGATCGCCATCCTGTTCACGATCTCCGGCGTCACCCGGCGCACCCGGGAGTTCGGCACCCTCAAGGCGATCGGCTGGTCGAACGGCCGGATCGTGCGCCAGGTGGCCGGTGAATCCCTGGTTCAGGGCCTGATCGGCGGCGTCGTCGGCATCGCGGTCGGCCTGGCCGGCATCCTGGTGATCAACCTCGCGGCCCCCACGCTCACCGCGGGCGCGGCCACCGCCGACCCGGCATCCGCCATGGGCGGCCCCGGCGGCAGTGCCGGCGGATTCGGTCAGGCCATGGTGGAAGCCACCACCTCCGACATCGTTCTGCAGGTGCCGGTGACCCTGTCGGTCATCCTCATCGCCGTCGGTCTCGCCGTGCTCGGCGGTCTGCTCGCCGGCGCGATCGGCGGCTGGCGCGCCTCGCGCCTGAGCCCCTCCGAGGCACTGCGCAGCATCGCGTGACCCCCTCCGTCGAATTCATCACCAGAAGTGAGCTCCCATGTATGAACTGACCAATGTCACCAAGAAATACGACCAGGGCAAGCGCTCGGTCACGGCCCTGAACAAGGTCACCCTGTCCATTCCGGATGGACAGATGGTCGCCATCCAAGGGCCGACCGGCGGCGGAAAGTCCACGCTGCTGCAAATGCTGGGCGCCCTCGACCGGCCCACCGAGGGCACCATCGAGTTGGGCAGTGCGGATCTGTCCAAGCTCGGCCAGGGGCCGTTGGGGCAAATCCGGGCGCGCGAGATCGGCTTCGTGTTCCAGGGGTTCAACCTGATCCCCACCCTGACCGCGCAGGAGAACGTGGAGACCGCGCTGGCGCCGCTCGGGGTTCCCACGGCGGAGCGCATCTCGCGGGCCGCGGCGGCGCTCGACTCCGTCGGGCTCGGCGAGCGCGGCAGCCACCTGCCCGCGGAGCTCTCCGGCGGCCAGCAGCAGCGCGTCGCGATCGCCCGCGCCCTGGTCAAGGAGCCCACGGTGCTGCTGGCCGATGAGCCTACCGGGAACCTCGACGAGCAGACCCGTGACGAGATCATGGACTTGCTCGAGGGCCTGTGGCGGGCGAAGGGGCTGACCCTGATCGTGGTCACCCACGATTCGGCTGTCGCGAAGCGTGCGCAGAGGCGCCTCTTGATCAAGCAGGGTGTGGTCAAGGACCTCGGCTGAGGTCCGTGCCGAGCGATCGCGCTGAGTCGGCGGATGCCATCTGGAATCCGCCGGCTCGGCGTCAGGCCGGTGGGACCACCGTCGGGCGCCCGTCGACCCAGTCAAGCTGCAGAACGCTCATCCCCCGGTAGACGTAGGCCGGATCCCAGGAGTGCAACACGATCTGGTCACCACCGGGCTGGTCCGGGCCCGGGGAGACCACGTCCTGACCGCCAGGGCCGAGATAGCGGTCGCCGGAACTCTCCGTACTGAAGAGCGGTTCGGCACCGTTCGTGTAGGGCCCCTGGAGTGTCGGCGCCGTGGCGAAACCCATGGCGTAACTGTCATCGGCGTAACTGTTCGCCGAGTAGAAGAGCACGTACTCGTCGTCATGACGGATCAGGATCGGGGCCTCCACCACGGTGCCGTGCCACTCCTCCGACTGCTTGATGAGCCTGGTCGGTTCGCCGGTCAGTGTGCGGCCGTCGGGCGAGAGCGGTGACAGCTGCAGCCAGGTATCCAGGGAGCAACAGTTGCCGTCGTTCTTCCAGAGCAGCCATCTGCTCCCGTCCGCATCGACGAATGCGCCGGCGTCGATCGCGCCTCCCTCGCCGGTCGGGCAGATCAACGGCAGCGTCGATGTTGCCACGAACGGGCCGGTAGCCGATGCGGCGCTGGCGACGCCGATGCACTGCAGGCCTGAGGCCCTGTCGGCGGCGGTGAAGTAGAGCAGGAAGGTGCCATCCGGACCAGAGGTCACCTCCGGCGCCCAGGTCCTCCCGGTGTCGGCCCAGTCCGGGAGGTCAGGCAGAACGTCGCCATCCTGCACCTCCCACGACTGGAGATCGGTGGAGGTAGCGAATTGGACATTTGCGGTGAGCGAATTGGTGGCGTACGCGTAGTAGGTGTCACCGACCAGCAGCACATCCGGGTCGGGAAAATCCTGGTCTATCGCGAAGGCTGCCGGCACGTCGGTTGCGGCGGCATCCAGAGACCCGGCCGGCCCACAACCGCCGAGGAACGCCACCGCCGCACACACGAGGACAGAGGCGCCGGCCCGCCGCAGACTCACCCCTTCACGCCCGAGCTGGCGACACTTTCAACGATTTGCTTCTGGGCCAGCGAGAACAGCACAAGCACCGGGACCGAAGCGATGACCGCGCCGGCCATGACGATACTGAAGTGGGTGGAATAGGCGCCCTGCAATTGGGACAGGCCGGGCTGCAGGGTGAGGTTCTCCGGGCTCAGCAGAACGTAGATGGGCCACAGGAAGTCATTCCAGTTGCCGAGAAAGGTCAGAATTGCCAGCGTCGACAACGCGGGCTTGGCCAGCGGCAGCACGATCTGGAGGAAGATCCTGATATCCCCGGCCCCGTCGATACGCGCGGCTTCCTCGATCTCGGTCGGCAGCCCGACGAAGAACTGGCGCAGGAAGAAGATGCCGAAGGCACCCGCCGCGCCGGGGACGGAGACAGCCCACAGGGTGTCGAGCCAACCGAGGTTCTGCACGATCAGGTAATTGGGAATGAGGAAGATCACCGGCGGCACCAGGAGGGTGCCGATGATGAGCCCGAAGATGAACTTCTTTCCCGTGAATTCCAGCCGCGCGAGCGCGTAGGCGCCCATCGAGGCGGTCACCAGCACGATCACGGTCTGCAGCGTGGCCGCGACGAGGCTATTGAGCAGCCAGCGGAAGATCGGCTGTTGGCCGCTGGCCAGAGTCCCGTACGCGTCGACTGAAAACGGGTTCGGAAGGATTGAATACGGATTCGAGATGACATCGGTGTCGGTCTTGAATGAGGTGATCACGATCCAGACGAGGGGCAGGATGATCGTGAGGGCGACGACGATCAGCGCGGCGTAGAGGGCACCACGCCGAAGGCGTGCGGGTCCCGACACCCGTCGCGGAGTGAGAGTAGTCATCGATGATCCTTAGGGTTTGTCCCGCTGAAGGCGGAAGTTGATCACGCTGATGATCGCCAGGAAGGCGAAGAGCACGTAGCTCATGGCCGCCGCCGCCGCCATGTTGTTCTGCGAGAGCCCCTGGTCCGAGATGTACATGATCGCCGTGCGGGTCTGGTTGGCCGGCCCGCCCTTGGTGAGCAGGTAGGACTGCCCGAACATGTTCGCGGACGCCAGGATCGTGGTGGTGCTGACGAAGAGCATCACCGGCCGCAGTCCAGGCAGGGTGACGTTCCAGAACTTGCGGATCGCCCCCGCCCCGTCGAGCGCGGCCGCTTCGTAGAGGTCGGTGTTGATGCCCTTGAGACCGGCGAGCAGGATGACGGCGTTGAACCCCAGAGTCCACCAGACGGTCACGCCCACCAGCGAGACCCACGCCCACGGCACGTCGACGGTCCAGGGGATGTCGGAGGGGAGACCGATCAGGCCGAGGAGGTGGTTGATCATGCCCGACTGCGTGTCGAGCATGTACTTCCAGATCACTCCGATCACCGCGACACCCAGAACGAACGGTGCGAAGAAGATCGCCCGGAACACGGTTCCGCCGGCAATTTTCTGGTTGAGCAGCAGCGCCACACCGAGGGGGATCACGAGCAGGAAGGGAACGCTCGCCACCGTGAAGATCCCGGTGGCACCCAGGCTCTGCCAGAAATCGCCGAAGAAGACCGAACCCGGCGTGACGAGATCGATGTAATTCTGCAGCCCGATGAACGACTGCTCGGTCTTATAGGGGCTCCAGTCGGTGACGCTGATCCAGACTCCGAAGACCGCGGGACCGACCACGAAGGTAGCGAAGAGAACGAGGAACGGAGCCAGGAAGGCATAGGCCGTCCAGGTTCGCCTGCGGGTCCCCGACCCCCCGGCGCTCGCGCGCCGAGGGGCAGGGGTCGGGGTCGCCACGGCGGTCGGGGGGAGGGGCGCCAGACTAGTCACCGTACTTCGCCTCGTTCTGCTTCAGGATCGCGTCGGCCTGCTTGGCCGCGTCGTCGAGAGCATCCGCGGGTGATTTCTTGCCGGTCAGCGCCTCGTTGAGCGCGGTGGTGATGAGCGCGTTCGCGGCGGTGATGCCCGGCGCACTGGTCTCGTAGTGCGCGTAGGGAAGCTCATCGATGAAGGTCGCGAGGTTGGGGTACGCCTCGATCAGGGCGGGGTCGTTACGAACGTCATTTGCTGCGGGCAGCTCACCGGTTTCGGCCCAACCGCTGGAGTTCTCGTTCATCCACTTGACGAAGGTCGCTGCCGCGGAGGTCTTGTTGGCGTCCTGGCCCTTGTTGTTCAGGAACATCCAGTGGGTCGAGCTCGACCAGACGGCCTTCTCGGTTCCGATCTGGGGAACCGGTGCCGCTGTCCAGTCCAGCGCGTCGAACGCCTCATTGGTCGTTTGCCAGACGCCATTCCAGTTGTAAGCGGCCTGCCCGGAGAGCAGGCCCTTGATGTTGCCGTCCTGGGCCACATTCGCGGGGCTGTAGCCCTGGTCGATCAGGTCGGTCATGTGAGTGAGGGCCTGCACGCCGGCCTCGGAGTTGAAGGTCGCCTTGGTCACATCGTCGTTGTACAGGTCGCCACCGAACTGCCAGAGCAGGGACTGGAACTCGAAGGTGCCGGTGAAGACGTAGCCGTCGACCCACTCGCCCTGGATGCCTGCTGCCTTGAGTGTCTCGAGTGCGGCCATGTAGCCGTCCTTGTCGGCGGGTACCGTCGCGGGGTCGATTCCGGCGGATTTCAGGACATCGTTGTTGACGTAGAGGCCAAGCGGCGTCACGCTCCAGGGAATCCCGTACTGACTGCCGGAGTATGCGCCGGCGTCCATCAGGCCCTCGGGGAAGTCATCGGCGGAGTAGCCGAGATCGTCGATGATGGCGTCGGCCTCAAGGAGGAGGCCCTGCGCCGCGTAGGTGGCGACATCGTCACCGTGGGCGACGGCCACGTCGGGGCCCTTGCCCGCCTTGATGGCCAGCGGCATCTTCTTCGAGATGTCCCCCCACTCCATGGGAACGTTCTTGACCACGATGTTCGGGTGCTCAGAGTTGAACTCTTCGACGAGTTTCGGTACGAGAACGGGGGCGGCGCCGCCCGTCCACCCATTCCAGAAGCTGATCGTCACGTCGGGACCGGTGTAGTCCGCGCCGGACACGGCTCCACCACCGGCGCTCGTGCCTCCAGTGCTGCAACCGGCGAGGGCAACCCCCATTCCAACCGCCAAGGTTGCGGCAATCGCGCGACGCGCGAATCCTTCCTTCATGGTGCTCTCCTTTGAGTAGTCGCCGACTCGCGGCGATGAATGAGTCGGATCAGGTGCCCGGCCGGTGCCGGACCGGGTGATGTGTTCATTCCGGCACGGCTTCAGAAAGCGGATGATGCGACGGGATAAATTTACAGCGCTAGAAAGTCATCCGTCAAGCTTCCTTCGCATCACGAAGCAGACGGGCACGAAGGCTAGAGTCATGGATGAAACCCTCACGCGCCCCCGCAGCGCCGACTCAAGGAGCAGCAATGGCCGGAGTGCGACTCCAGGACGTCGCCGTTCACGCCGGCGTGTCGATGAAGACAGTGTCGAACGTCGTGCACGACCATCCCCACGTTTCCGCGGCGATGCGGGAGCGGGTTCAACGCGCCATCGATGATCTGGGCTACCGGCCGAACGCCCTCGGCCGACGCCTGGCCACGGGACGCACGGGCCTCATCGCACTCGCGTTCGCCGATGTGCGCCTGGCCTACTTCTCCGAGCTGGCGAGTCTGGTCTCAGCGGCAGCCGCCTCGACGGGCGCCGGCTACCGACTGCTCCTCGAGGAGACATCCGGCACCATCGCCGGCGAGCGGGCCGTCCTCTCGTCGAGTGAGGCCGGCCTCGTCGACGGCATGCTCTTCCAACCCTCAATGATGACGTCCACCGAAGTGGCCCAGCGCCGCAGCGACATACCCATGGTGCTGCTGGGCGAGGGCGCGGCGCCGATCGGTGTCGACCACGTAATGATCGACAACGTCGCCGCCGCCAACCGGGCCACGCGCCACCTCAGCGCCCTCGGACGGACCCGAATTGCCTTCGTGGGTCACGAGGAGAGCGGCCAATCCGCTACGTCCACGCAGCGACTCATCGGATACCAGCAGGGGATCGAGGAATCGGGGCTGGTCCTGGATATGTCCCTGCTCATCCCCACCCGGGCCATCGCTCCAGCCGAGGCCGCCCGTGCCGTCGGAGCAGCCCTGGATCGCGGTCTGCGATTTGACGGCCTGGTGTGCCGGGACGACCTCGCAGCGATCGGCGCCTTGCGCGCTCTCCAGGAACGCGGCATCCGGATTCCCGACGACGTGGCCGTCGTGGGCTGGGACGACATCTCCTTCGCAGCCGTCACCTTCCCGAGCCTCACCACGATCGCCCCGGACATGCCCGCGCTGGCCCGCGTCGCCCTCGAAATGCTGGAAGAGCGCATCATGGGCTACACCGGCCTGGGGCGCCATCGCCTGGTGGATTTCGACCTCGTCATTCGGGAAAGCGCGCCAGCAGTACCCCACGGTTGAACCGACCGGGCCGGCTGCGACGGCATCAATTCAATTTGCGGATTTACAGCGCTGCAAATTCAGTGCATGATGGAGGACATGAGTAGCACCGTCGATCTCGCGCCCGCCGTCTTTCGCGCCAGCCAGCAGGACGGGCGCTACCCGCGCCCCCAGCTCGTCCGCCCCGCTTGGACCGAACTGTCCGGGGACTGGGGCTTCGCCTTCGACGACGCCGACATCGGTTTGGCAGCCCGTTGGTTCGCCGACACGCGATTCGATCGAACCATTCAGGTTCCGTTCCCCTTCGAGTCCGCCGCCTCGGGCATTCACGACACCGGGTTCCACCCGGTGGCCTGGTATTCACGGTCCTTCGACGACAACGACCTGGCGCGGGCCGGCTTCTTCACGGGCCAGCGTCTGCGCGTGCACTTCGGCGCGGTCGACTATCGCGCCAGCGTTTGGGTCGACGGAACGTTTCTCGGTCAGCACGAGGGTGGGCACACCCCCTTCTCCTTCGACATCACCGACGCGGTCGTGGCCGGTGTGGCCGAACACTCCATAGTGGTCAGGGCTGAGGATGATCCCCTCGACGTGACTCAGCCGCGCGGCAAACAGGATTGGCGCGTCGAACCGCACTCAATCTGGTATCACCGCACCAGCGGCATCTGGCAGCCGGTCTGGCTCGAGTCCACGAACCCCTTGGCCGTCACTCTCGTGCACTGGATACCGGACCTGCCGAATGCGACGGTTCGTGTTCGGATCGATGTCAGTCGACGGCCCACGGCCGGCACGACGGTGTCCCTCAGCCTGAGTGTCGACGGTGATCCCCTGACCCAGGCGACGGTAGCCGTCACCGCGACGACCCAGGTCTTCACCATCGCGCTCCCGGCTCAGGTGAACGGTCAAGCCTACGAAGAGCTGCTGTGGACCCCAGAGTCGCCACGGCTGATTGATGCCACTTTGACGGTACGCACCGGTTCCTCAACGAACACGCAGGGGACGGCTGTGGATGTCGTACATTCCTATTTCGGCCTTCGCTCGGCGGCGATCGCTCGCGGCCGGTTCCTTCTGAACGACCGGCCCTACTATGTGAGGTCTGTTCTGCAACAGGGATACTGGCCCCAGTCGCATCTCGCCAGCCCCTCGCCGGAGGCCCTGCGCCGGGACGTCGAGCTCATCAAGGAACTCGGTTTCAACGCGACTCGTGTGCACCAAAAGATCGAGGACCCCCGTTTCCTCTATTGGACGGACCGGCTCGGCCTCCTCGTCTGGGGCGAGACCCCCGGCGCCTTCGAATTCGGCGCCACGGCCGTGCGGCGGATGTTGGCGGAGTGGACCGAAGTCGTGGAACGGGACCTCTCGCATCCCTCTCTCGTGACGTGGGTGCCGCTGAACGAGAGCTGGGGCGTGCAGCACATCGCCCATGACCCCGCGCAGCAGAACTACGCGCGGGCACTCGTCGCGCTCACCCGCACACTGGATCCGTCCCGCCCGGTGATCTCCAACGACGGTTGGGAGCACATCGACTCCGACATCCTCTCGGTGCACGACTATGAATCGATCGGCGACACCCTCCGCGAGCGTTACAGCGACGACGACGCAAAACGCAGGCTTCTCAGCGACCTCGGGCCCGCGGGGCGCCGTCTCCTTCTCGCCGGCCAGGAGATCGGTGAGCGGCCCGTCATGCTCACCGAATTCGGCGGCATCTCCTTCGCCACCCACTATGCGGACAGTGACGCCTGGGGCTACTCGAGCGCCCAGACCGCGGACGATTTCCTCGAGCGTCTGGACGCCGTCGTGGCGGCAATCCACTCCAGTTCGTTCCTGGCCGGGTTCTGCTACACCCAACTGACCGACACCCTCCAGGAAACCAACGGACTGCTCGACGACAACCGCAGGCCCAAGGTGCCCATGCACCTGCTTCGCGCCATCATCACGCAGACCGCACCCGACGGGCCCCCGCTCGGTTAGCGGGCCGCCTGGCCGCAGGTGCTCGCGAGTACGACAGGGGGTTGTGCCGGGTTATGCGCGGCGGAACCGGCGGGCCAGCAGCAGGCCGGCGCCAAGGAGCATCGCGAGGACGCTCGCCGCAACGGCCGGAACGCTCCAGGTCGAGACGCCGGTTTCGGCAAGCTCACGCGTTGACGCCGCGGGGGTGGGCGCCGGCGCCGTTACGGCTGCCGGTGTGACGGCAGTCGCCGTCGGGGTGGGCGTGGCGTTCACCGGCGGCACGATCGGTGCGGGCGTCTCGCTCACCGAAGGCACGATCGGCGTGGGCGTCGGCGGCGCTGAGGGCGTCGGGGTCGGGCAGGCGACAGTCGTGTCGGCGAAGGTGCGGTCATACCCGTCGTGCGTGCCGAGAACCACCGAATAGGTGTGCGACGTCTGGCCGTCCAGTGCGATCGTCGAGGCATAGGTCTTGCCGAACTTCACCGGCGCCGAGGCGACGCCATCGATGGTGACGGTGACCGTGTTCGGCGTGGCGTCGGCCGCAACGGCCGGTTTGCCGCCGCTGGCCGGCTTCGCGGCGATCACGTTGTAGCTCCCGAATTTCATCGACAGCGACGTGCAGTCAGTGGTCACGGCCGGAGTGTGGGCGAACGCCGGCACGGCAGTCAGTCCGAGTCGGCTTGGGATTTCCAACCCATCATCCGTTCCTTCGGGCATCGGCCCGGCCGCACAAATCCGGCCTCTGCGTGCGGCAGAATGGGCAGGTGCCCCATGACTTGCTCGCCCTGTTCGACCTGGGCGAGGAGACCGGCGACATGCTCGCAGCGCCGGCGCCGGCCGCGCCCGCCGCACGGCCCGTGAGCGCCCATTTACTGCGCATCGTCGCCGACTCCACCGACAGGGTCGCCTGGCTGCGCGCTCGCAGCCAGGGCATCACCGCCACGGATGTCGCCAAGCTCGCCACCGAGAAATCCGTGCACAACGCGGCGAGGGAGAAGATCAACGGCAGCGGCTTCGGCGGTAACCCGTACACCGACCACGGTCGGGCCCGGGAACCCGAGATCGCGGCGTGGGTGCTGGCGAACTACGGTATCGAACCGAGCACCAACCTTTTCCACGCCGCGGGTCAACCCCGCCACCTGGCCACTCCCGACGGCCTGGGCCTGGCGGGCAACGGGGTCTTCGAACTCGCCGAGATCAAGACCACAAGCAAGCCCTGGCGCAGCATCCCCCGCTCCTACCTGCGGCAGATCTGGTGGCAGCAGTACGTGCTCGGTGCCGACCGCACCCTGCTGGTGTGGGAGGAGCACGATAATTTCGTGCCTCGCAACGCTGTGCCGGAGTGCCGCTGGATCGACCGGGACGACGACCAGATCAGGATCCTGGTGGGTTTTGCCGACCAGCTGATCGATTTGCTCAACCACCAACGCGAGCGCGAGCGTGCCGCCGCCCCGCCACCCTACGACTACGGCCGCTGAGCCGGCCGGGAAGACGCCAGGATAGTGGCGCAGAATAGGCACATGCCCTTTTCCCCGGTTATGCCCACCTCCATGCGCGCCCTGGTCATCGACCGCACGGGCGGCCCCGACGAACTACACGTGGCCGAGCTTCCACTGCCCATCGCGGTAGGCGACGAGCTCCTCGTGCGCGTGGTGGCCGCGGGCATCAACCCCATCGACGCGAAGACCAGGGCCGGGTCCGGCGCCGCAGCCGCAATCGGCGGTTACCCCACGGTGCTCGGCAACGACTTCAGCGGGGTCGTCGTGCGCGCCCCCTACGACACGTTTGAGTTGCAGCCCGGCGACGCCGTGTACGGCATGGCCCGGCCGCCGCGGATCGCGGGCAGCTACGCCGAATACCTCGTGGTGTCGAGCCTGTCCGTCGCCCGCAAGCCCGCCGCGGTGAGCCATGTCGAGGCCGCCGGCATCCCGTTGGCCGCGATGACCGCCTGGGGCATGGTGAACCTCGCCGAGGCCGGGCCCGGCCAGCGGATACTCATCCACGCCGGCAGCGGCGGCGTCGGCCACTTCGCCGTGCAGTTCGCCAGGCACCTGGGCGCCCACGTCATCGCGACGGGCTCCACGGCCTCGATCGAGTTCCTGCAGCGCCTCGGCGCGCACGAGGTGATCGACTACAGCACCACCCGATTCGAGGAAAACCTCACGAACCTCGACAGTGTCATCGACCTGATCGGCAATGTGCACGATGACACCGGCACCCGCTCGCTCGCGGTGCTGCGACCGGACGGCCTGCTCGTGAACGCCCCCACCGGCAGCTGGCCCACCATGCAGGCCGACGCCGCCGCCGCGGGCGTGCGCGCCACCGGCTACAAGGTCGCCGCCGACGCCCGGGTGCTCGACACCATCACTGCACTGATCGACAACGGCAGCGTGCGGGTGAACATCGACTCGGTCTTCGATCTCGAGGACGGCGCCGCCGCACACCGGGCCATCGAGGGCGGCCACACCCGCGGCAAGATCGTGTTGCGGGTCTCCGACGTCGACGAGAGTGCCGCGTGACCGGCGCAGGCGGTTCCGCGGCCCACACAGCCCCGGCCCATCCCGACGGGCCTTCGCTGGTCTGGTTGCGTGATGACCTGCGGCTGGGTGACAACCCAGCCCTCACCGCCGCGGTCGACCGCGGTCGGCCGCTCACGCTGGTCTATCTTCTCGACGAGGTATCCCCCGGCATCCGCCCGCTCGGCGGCGCCGCCCGCTGGTGGCTGCACCAGAGCCTGGTGTCCCTGGCCGCCGACACGGCGGCCCTCGGCGGCCGCCTGGTGCTGCGCCGCGGTGCCGCGGCGACCGTGATCGCCGAGCTCGTCGATGAGCTCGGCGCCGGCGCGGTGTTCTGGAACCGGCGGTACGGCGTCGCCGAGCGCGACCTGGACACCCAGATCAAGGCGAGCCTCACCGAGGCCGGCGTCGTGGCGCACAGCTTCCCCGGCTCCCTGCTCTTCGAACCGTGGACCATCCGCACCGGCGGCGGCACCCCGTACACGGTATTCACCCCGTTCTGGCGGGCCTGCACCGCCGGCCCACCGCCACGGACGCCCTACCCCGCACCGGCATCACTCGATCTGCCCGGCGACACCGACGCAGCCAGCCCAGCGCGCAGCGCCCCCGCCACCCTGCCCTCCGACGACCTCGAATCGTGGGAGCTGGAGCCGCGCCACCCGGACTGGGCCGACGGGCTGCGCGAGGCCTGGACCCCCGGCGAAGGCGCCGCGCAGCAGCTGCTCGCAGCCTTCCTCGACGACGCCCTGCCGCGGTACGGCACCGAACGCGACCTGCCGGCGCAACAGGCCACCTCGAGGCTCTCGCCGTACCTGCGCTGGGGCGAGATCAGTCCGCACCAGATCTGGCACGCCACCGACGTCGCCCGGCGGGGCCTCACCGGCGCAGCCGCCAGCAGCGCGACCCGGTTCCTCACCGAGGTCGGCTGGCGTGAGTTCGCGTACCACGTGCTCTTCCACGCACCCGATCTGGCCACGGCCAACCTGCGCCCCGGCTTCGACGCCTTCCCCTGGCCGCCGCTGGACGAGCGCGCCCTACAGGCCTGGCGGCAGGGCCGCACCGGCTTCCGGTTGGTGGATGCCGGCATGCGTGAGCTGTGGCGCACCGGCAGCATGCACAACCGGGTGCGCATGGTCACGGCGTCGTTCCTGATCAAGAACCTGCTCATCGACTGGCGGTTGGGCGAGCAGTGGTTCTGGGACACCCTCGTCGACGCCGACCCGGCCAGCAACCCGTTCGGCTGGCAGTGGGTGGCCGGGTCGGGGGCGGATGCCGCGCCGTACTTCCGGGTGTTCAACCCCGAACTGCAGGCGGCGAAGTTCGATCCCGCCAACGAGTACGTGCGGCAGAACGTGCCCGAGTGGGGCACCGGGGCCTACCCGCAGCCCATCGTCGACCTCGGCGAAACCCGCCGGGCCGCCCTGGCCGCCTACGAGCAGGTCAAGAACTCGCGACCTGTGAGTTAACCCCCGGAATCTCGACGTTTCCGGGGCTTTTCTCACGGTTCGCGGCTCTAGAGGGCGCGCTCCAGCACGTAGTCGTCTTCGTAGCGCTCGCCCACCAGGAACCGTTTGATACCCACCTGTTCGAAGCCGTGCTTGCCGTAGAAGCGCAGGGCGCGCACGTTCTCCTGGTTCACGCCGAGCCAGGAGCCGGCGGCCCCACGCTCCCGGGCGGCATCGAGAGTGGCCGCCATCAGGGCGGCGGCCGTGCCGCTGCCGTGCGCCTCGGCGCGCACATAGCATTTGCTCAGCTCGGCGGTGGGGCGGATCCGGATCGCGCCGGCGGCATCCGCGTCGTGCGGTTCACCGAAGACGAGCATCGTGTAGCCGGTGAGGGTGCCCGCGCTGGTTTCGGCCACGAGCAGGAGCCGGTCCGGGTCGGCGAGGAAGGCCTCGAAGTTCGCCGGGGCGAGCACACGCGTAAGGAACGCGGCGATGGCGTCGGCGCTGGTGTGCGGCGGGCAGGCCAGGGCGAAGGTGGCCTCGGCCAGCTCGGCGAGCGCCGCGGCTTCGTCGGGACGAGCCGGGCGAATCCGCACCTCGGCGGCGGGCCGGGTCGGTGCAGGGGCGGTCGGTGCGGGGCCTGTCGAAGCAGGGTCTGTCGGTGTGGTCTCGGTCACCGTCCCAGCTTCTCAGTCCGACTCCGGACGCGCAAACGGCCCGGCCGGGGGACCGGCGGGGCCGTTCGCTGACGCCTGTCGCCTACAGGTAGCGGGCGTAGGCGGCGACGGTGAGGAAGGTCGGGAACTCGGGTTCGAGCGCCGAGGCCCTGAGCACCTCGAGGGCGTCATCGAACCTGTCCCCTGTCGTACGGGGCAACGCCGCCATCTCCTCGGCGACCAGCCCGGCCACCCAGTCCGCGTCGATCCGGCGACCGTCGGCGAGGGCCGAGTTGTCGTGGATCCACTGCCAGATCTGCGAGCGGGAGATCTCCGCGGTGGCGGCATCCTCCATCAGGTTGTCGATCGCCGCGGCGCCGACGCCGCGCAGCCATGACTCGATGTAGCGCAGGGCGATGCGCACATTGCCGCGCACCCCGGCCTCGGTGATCTGACCGCCGGCCGACGCCACATCCAGAAGGTCGGCCGCGGTGACCTGGACCTCATCGCGGGTGCGCTCCAGCTGGTTGGTCCGGTCGCCGAGCACGGCGTCGAACTCGGCCCTCGCGGTGGGAATGAGGTCGGGATGCGCCACCCAGGTGCCGTCGAAGCCGTCACCGGCCTCGCGGCGCTTGTCCGCGGCCACCTGTTCCAGGGCTCGTTCGGTCACGGCGGGGTCCCGCCGGTTCGGGATGAAGGCGCTCATCCCGCCGATGGCGTACGCGCCGCGGCGGTGGCAGGTGGCCACCAGCAGTTCGGTGTACGACCGCATGAACGGCACCGTCATGGTGATTTCCTTGCGGTCGGGCAGCACGAACCGGCGGCCCCTGGCGCGGAAGGTCTTGATGATGCTGAAGATGTAGTCCCAGCGCCCGGCGTTCAGGCCCGCGCAGTGGTCGCGCAGCTCGTAGAGGATCTCCTCCATTTCGAAGGCGGCCTGGATGGTCTCGATCAGCACCGTGGCGCGGATGGTGCCGTGTCCGAGGTTCAGGTGGTCCTCGCTGTGGCTGAAGATGTCATTCCACAGCCGCGCCTCGAGGTGGCTCTCGAGCTTGGGCAGGTAGAAGTAGGGACCGCTGCCGTTCTCGATCAGCCGGTGCGCGTTGTGGAAGGCGTAGAGGCCGAAGTCCACCAGGCTGCCGGAGGCCGGCATCCGCCGGTTGGCCCGGTCGACGAAGGTGAGATTCTTCTCCACCAGGTGCCAGCCGCGCGGGCGCATGACGATGGTCGGGGTGGGCCCCGGGGTGCCGCCATCCTGCCGGTCGGAGGGGGCGCCGGTGACCCGATACGCCTTGCCGTCTGGGCCGTCGTACGACAAGGTGCCGCGCACGGCGTCGTGCAGGGTGAGCTGGCCCTCGATCACGTTCACCCAGGTGGGGCTGGTCGCGTCCTCTTGGTCGGCCAGCCACACGGCCGCGCCGGAGTTGAGCGCGTTGATGGCCATCTTGCGGTCTGTCGGCCCGGTGATCTCCACCCGGCGGTTCTCCAGGCCGGGGCCCGCGCCGGCCACCCGCCAGGTCGGGTCATCGCGGATGTGCGCGGTCTCGGGCAGGAACCGCGGGTCGCGCCCGTTGGCGGCGTCCACCCGGGTCTGCAGCCGGGCGGCCAGCAGGTCGTGCCGGGTGCCGGCGAAGCGGTCATGCAGCTCGGCGAGGAACTCCAGGGCCGCCGGGGTGAGGATCTCGTCGTAGCGTTCACCGAGGGACCCAGTCACCTCGAGGTGCGGATGGATGGTGGCGAAGCTGCCGGTGCTGGTCTCACCGAAGGCCCGCCCGGTGGTGGGCGGTGTCGGCCGTTCGGCCGTCGCCTGGGTTGTCGTGGTCATGATCGTTTTCTCCTTCGAAGCGATGCGGATGTCTGGGCCGGGCCGGCTAGAACTGCTCGGCCTCGGTGGAACCGGCCAGCGCGAGGGTGGCGCTGGTGGGGTTGAGCGCGGTGGCGATCCGGTCGAAGTAGCCGGTGCCCACCTCCCGCTGGTGGCGGGTGGCGGTGTAGCCGTCGGCCTCCGAGGCGAACTCGGCCTCCTGCAGGTCGACGTATGCGCTCATCTGACGCTCGGAGTAGTCCTTGGCCAGGGTGAACATGGAGTGGTTGAGGGCGTGGAAGCCTGCCAGCGTGATGAACTGGAAGGCGTACCCGCAGGCCGCGAGCTCCCGCTGGAACGCGGCGATCTGCTCGTCGTTGAGGTGGGATTTCCAGTTGAACGACGGGGAGCAGTTATAGGCGAGCTTCTTGCCGGGGAACTGCGCGTGGATCTCCTTCGCGAAGCGCTGGGCGAGCTCGAGGTCGGGCTCGCTGCTCTCCACCCAGAGCAGGTCGGCGTACGGAGCGTAGGCCAGGCCTCGCATGATCACCACGTCGGGTCCGTTCGCGGTGTCGTAGAACCCCTCGGCGGTGCGGCTTCCGGTGAGGAATTCCTGGTCACGCTCGTCGATGTCGCTAGTGATCAGGGTGGCGGCGAGCGAGTCGGTACGGGCGATGATGATGGTGGGCACGCCCGCGACGTCCGCCGCCAGCCGGGCCGCATTGAGGGTGCGGATGTGCTGGCCGGTGGGCACGAGCACTTTGCCGCCCATGTGGCCGCACTTCTTCTCGCTGGCGAGCTGGTCCTCCCAGTGCACACCGGCCGCGCCGGCCTCGATCATGGAGGCCATCAGCTCGTAGGCGTTCAGCGGTCCGCCGAAGCCGGCCTCGGCGTCGGCAACGATGGGCGCCATCCAGTCGATGCCGGGCTCGGCACCGGATGCGGCCGCCTCGGCGCCCTCGATCTGGCCGGCCCGCAGCAGCGCGTTGTTGATGCGCCGCACCACGGCCGGCACCGAGTTGGCCGGGTAGAGCGACTGGTCGGGGTAGGTCTGGCCGGACAGGTTCGCGTCGGCGGCGACCTGCCAGCCGGACAGGTAGATGGCCTTGAGCCCGGCGCGCACCTGCTGCACGGCCTGGTTGCCGGTGAGGGCGCCGAGCGCGTGGACCCACTCGGGGTTCTCCGGGGTGCCGTTCTGGTGGATGAGCTCCCAGAGCTTCTCGGCGCCGCGCCGGGCCAGGGTGCGTTCCTCACGAACGGCACCGCGCAGGGCGATCACGTCGTCGGCGGTGTAGTCGCGGCGCACACCCTCCCAGCGCGGGTCGGCCGCCCATTCCAGGGCAAGCTCCGCGGCCGTCTGGGTCTGGTCGCCGGGGCGGGCGGCGGGGCTGCCGGATGCGGTGGGGCCGGATGCGGTGGGGTTCGTCATGGTGTTCTCCTCGGTCAGCGTCATTGCGGAACTGGTGCGTGCACCCACTCTGCTGCGCGCCATCGACCGCACCCCGGGCCCAATCCGAAGAAGAAATCCTGTTCTTCCGGTTGTGTGAACAATCACCGCATGTGAGCATGAGCACATGGTCACCGTCGATCCAGCTCTCCCGCCCCTAGCGCCAGCACCGAGCCCGTCAGCCGCCGGGTCCCCCGCACCGGGCGACGCCGAGCCGGGCGAGGGCGGCCTCGACGCGCTCACCCTGGGCCGGCGCATCCGGGACCGCAGGCACCGACTCGGCCTCACCCTCGATACACTCGCCGCGGCGGTGGACCGGGCGCCCTCGCAGATCTCGATGATCGAAAACGGCAAACGGGAACCGCGCCTGTCGATGCTGCGCCTGATCGCCGCGGCCCTGAACACCACCGTCGACGAACTACTGCGGACGGATGCGCCCACTCCCCGGGCGGCGTTGGAGATCGCTGTCGAACGCGCCCAGCGTGGGCCGGTGTTCACGGCGCTCGGGCTGCCCCGGCTCCGGGTCGGCCCCGGCCAGCCCGACGAGACCCTGCAGACCATCCTCACCCTGCACAACGAGATCGAACGGTTGCACCGGGAACGCGCGGCCACCCCGGAAGAGGCGCGGCGGGCCAACGCCCAACTGCGCGCCGAGATGCGCGCCCGCGACAATTACTTCCCCGAACTCGAGGCGCAAGCGCTCGAGCTCCTCACGGCCGTCGGGCACTCCGGCGGCCCCGTCTCGCATCAGGTCGTGGCCGACATGGCCGCACACCTCGGCTTCTCGCTGCACTACGTCGGTGACCTGCCGCACTCCACCCGGTCCGTCACCGACAAGCGCAACGGCCGAATTTATCTGCCCACCGAGCAGGCCGCGTCCCGTGACAGCCGCTCACCGATCCTGCAGGCCTTCGCCAGCCACCTCTGCGGGCACGTCGAACCGGGAAATTACGCCGATTTTCTGCGACAGCGGGTGGAGACCAATTACTTGACCGCCGCCATCCTGCTGCCGGAGACCGACACCCTGCGACTGCTGAACGACGCCAAGGCGGCCCGGCGTATCTCGCTCGAAGACCTGCGGGATGCCTTCTCGGTGTCCTACGAGACCGCCGCGCATCGGTTCACCAACCTCGCCACCGCGCGGTTGGGCATCCCGGTGCACTTCATGAAGGTGCACGAGTCCGGCACCATCATCAAGGCGTACGAGAACGACGACGTGCAGTTCCCCAGCGACGCGCTCGGCGCCGTGGAGGGCAGCACGGTGTGCCGCAGTTGGACGGCGCGCACGGTCTTCGACGTGCCGGACCGGTTCAGCCCCTGGTACCAGTACACCGACACCCCGGCCGGCACCTTCTGGTGCACCTCCCGCATCGAGAAGGCCAAGGAGGGCGACTACTCCGTCAGCGTCGGCGTGCCGTTCGCCCACGTCAACTGGTTCCGCGGCAGGGAGACCCCGAACCGGGCCGTGTCGCGCTGCCCTGACGAATCCTGCTGCCGCCGGGCGCCCGACGAACTCTCCGACCGCTGGGAGGGCCAGGCCTGGCCGGTCGCCCGCACCCCCACCAGCCTGCTAGCCGCCCTGCCGACGGGCACCTTCCCCGGCGTCGACCCCACCGAGGTGTATCAGTTCCTCGAGGCGCACGCCCCCGCCTGAGACAGAGTGTGCCGACGTGCCGCAATGTGCGCCTGGGGAGCGCCGGATGGAGAATTGTGCGGCAAGTCGCGAGCGTCCGTGCGGGCGGATGCGCACGGATGCGGGCGGATTCAGACGGCGGCGCGGGCCAGGTCGGGCAGGCGGTGCAGGGCGTCGACCAGGGGGCCGAGTTCAGGTTCCTCTTCGGCGGCGGCAAGGGCGCCAGCCAGGGCCTCGTCGTAGACCGGCCGGGCGCGGGCCAGCAGTGCCTCACCGGCCTCGGTGAGCTCGGTGTAGATGCCGCGGCGGTCGTCGGCGCAGAGGATGCGGGTGAGCAGCGCCCGGTCTTCCAGCCGGTTCACCAGGCGGGTCGTCGCGCTGCTCGAGAGGGCGGCGGCCCTGGCGAGCTGCTGCATCCGCATGTGCCAGCCGTGCTGGCGACTGAGGGCGTCCAGCACGGTGAACTCGACCACCGACAGGTCGAAGCCGGCCTGCAGGGCCCGCTCCAGCACGGCTTCGATGCGGCCATGCAAGGCGGCCAGGGTGCGCCAACCCTGCGCCCGAACCTCGACGGCGTCGTCTTCGATGCTCATTCGTGCTTCTCCATGCTCTTTCGACCCGACCCGACTCCGACTACACGACGCAAGTACACCGCGCTTGCAACTACCAGTCTATGCAGCGAGGCGGTCTTCGCCAGCGCCCGGCTACGACTCCCGGGTGATCTCCACCTTCACGAACAGCTGCGACCCGCTCGACCCCGCGTACACCCCGCGCAAGGGGGCGATGTCGTTGTAGTCGCGGCCGCGACCCACACCCACGTGCCGGTCACCGATGTCGATCAGGTTGGTGGGGTCGTAGCCGCGCCACTCGCCGCAGAACCACTCCACCCAGGCGTGGGATTCGCCGGTGACGGTCTCACCGATCAGGGCCTCCGGCCTGGGGTGAAGGTAGCCGGACACGTAGCGGGCCGGGATCCCCACCGACCGCAGCGCGCCCAGCGCCACGTGGGTGATGTCCTGACAGACGCCGCGCCTGTCGGCCCAGGCCTCACGGGCGTTGGTCTTGACCCCGGTGACACCCTGCACGTAGGCCATGTTCTCCCCCACGAACCGGCAGATCGCCAGCGCAGCGTCACACGGGTCCAGCCGACCGGCGATCTCGGCGGCTGTGGCCACCACGTCCGCCGGCGGTTCGGTGAGCGAGGTCTGCCAGGACTGTTCGACCGAAGCCGTCGAGCGGGCCACCAACGCCGCCAGGTCCGCCCAGGGCATCGGATGCAGCGCGTGCTCCCGCGGCGACACCTCCACGAGGCTGTTGGCCGTGAGGGTGAGTTCGGCGTGCGGGGTGAGCACCTCGAACGACGACACCCTGGTACCCCAGTAGTCCACGTAGTTGTGGTTGCTCGAGACCGGGCTGATGTCCAGGTTGGAATACAGCACGAACTGGTCGGGGGAGGTGACCGGCAGCATCCTGGCCTCGTTGTAGGAGGTGGCTACCTCGCCCTGATACCTGTAGCCGGTGGTGTGGCGAATCCGTAGGCGCTTCACGAGGCTTCTCCGGTCCAGGTCGGCACCGCGCTGGTCGGGAAGTACCGGTGCCCGATCGACTCCGACGCGGTGCTGGTGGCGTCCAGCACCATGTCCATGTGCCCCGGCAGGTCGTTCAGGATCTCCATGATCGGTCGGTATTCCAGCTGGCTGCGGATCTGGCCGAGCACCCGCTGCGACGATTCGGAGACGCCCAGCCGGTCTGTGCGGGGTTCGAGTTCCTGCAGGCACTGCTCGGCCCGGGAAATCGAGAACACGATCGACCGGGGAAAGAGCCGGTCCAGCAGCAGGAACTCGGCGGCGTTCCGCGCTGACGGCACGCCACGATAGGTGCGCAGATACGACTCGTATGCCCCGCAGGAGCGCAGGATCGTGGTCCAGGACGGTCCGCTGTTCTCGGTCAGTGACCGGGTGGCCAGCAGCCGCGCGGTCATGTCGGCCTGCTCGAGGCTGCGGCCCAGGGTGAAGAAGTGCCAGGCGTCGTCCCGGCTGGCGCTGGACTCGACGATGCCGACGGCCAGGGCCGCGCGTTCGCGCACCCAGCCGAAGAAGTCGTGGGTCTTGGCGCTCGCGATGTTCTTCGGCATCTTCGTGTAGGTGGTGTTCAGGCATTCCCAGAGCTCGGTGGAGACGATCTCCCTGGCCCGGCGGGCGTTCTCTCTGGCGGCACCGAGCGAATACGCGATCGACGCCGGATTGGTGCGGTCGGCCGCCAGGGTCGCCAGCACATCCTTGCGGGTGAGGTCACGGTCCGGGGGCACCGGGCTGCCCATCAGGTGCAGCAGTGACCGGCAGGCCAGGTTCTCCTCGATCCACGGGTCTTCCAGCAGCAGCTGCAGGTGCACATCCAGGATGCGCGCGGTGCCGTCGCTGCGTTCGATGTAACGGCCGATCCAGAACAGGCTCTCGGCGATGCGGCTCAGCATTCGAGGGTCCCGTCTGCGGTCGTGACCGCGGTCGCTGTGCGCTGTTGCTGTTGCTGTTGTTCCTGGTCCTGGTCGCCGCCCGGCGGGGCGTCCTGCGGGGAGTGGTCGGCGACCCTGGGCGGGATGATGGAGATCGACTGGGTATTCGCGGCCTGGTCGTTGACGAGGCCCTGGATGTTCCGGGCCGACCCCATGCTGTGGAAATCGGGCTCGAGACCGATCACCCAGGTGTCCTTGGAACCGCCGCCCTGGCTGGAGTTAACGACGAGCTCACCCTCGGGTAGAGCCACCCGGGTGAGGCCGCCAGGCAACACCCAGACGTCCGTCCCGTCGTTCACCGCGAACGGCCGCAAGTCCGCGTGCCGGGGCCGCATGCCGTCGTCGACGAGGGTCGGGATGGTGGACAACTGCACCACGGGTTGGGCGATCCAGCCGCGCGGGTCCAGGAGCAACTGCTTCCGCAGGGTCTCCAACTCGGCCTTCGACGCGGCGGGGCCGACCACGAGGCCCTTGCCGCCGGAGCCGTCGACGGGCTTGACGACCAGCTCATCGAGCCTGTCGAGTACCTCCTCGAGCGCGAGGGGGTCTTCGAGCCGCCAGGTGTCGACGTTGGGGATGATCGCGTCTTCGCCGAGGTAGTACTTGATCAGCTCGGGCAGGTAGGTGTAGACGAGCTTGTCGTCGGCGACCCCGTTGCCCACGGCGTTGGCGATGGTCACATTGCCCAGCCGCGCGGCCATCAGGATGCCCGGTGATCCCAGTTGCGAGTCGGCGCGGAACTGCAGCGGGTCCAGGAACTCGTCGTCGACCCGGCGGTAGATCACGTCGACCCGGGTGGGTCCGGCCGTGGTGCGCATCCACACCCGGCCGCCCGAGCAGAACAGGTCGCGGCCCTCCACCAGCTCCACGCCCATCAGCCGGGCGAGCAGAGTGTGCTCGAAGTAGGCCGAATTGAAGACGCCGGGGGTGAGCACCACGATGTTCGGGTCGTCGACGCCGGCCGGGGCCGAGGCGCGCAGGGCCTGCAGCAGCTTGTTGGGGTAGTCGCCCACCGGGCGCACCCGCATCGAGACGAACAGCTCGGGCAGGGTCTGGGCCATCACGCGGCGGTTGGAGATGACGTAGCTGACCCCGCTGGGCACCCGCACGTTATCTTCGAGCACCCGCCAGGCCCCGATCTCGTCGCGGATGAGGTCAATCCCGGACACCTGGATGCGCACGTTGTTCGCGGAGACGATTCCGGCTGCCTGACGGTGGAAGTGTGTGGACGAGGTGATCAGGCCGGCCGGGATGACACCGTCGCGCACGGCGGCCTGGGGGCCGTAGATGTCGGCGAGGAAGGCCTCCAGTGCGAGGACCCGCTGTTTGATGCCGGCCTCGACGGTCACCCACTCCTTCTGCTCGATCACCCGGGGCACAGCGTCGAGCGGGAAAGGACGTTCCTCGCCGGCGAAGTCGAAGGTCACGCCCTGCGCCAGGTAGGAGCTGGCCAGCGCGTCCGTACGGCCCCGCAACTCTTCCTGGGTCATCCGGGCCAGAGCGCTGTACACGTCCTTGTAGGCGGCCCGCGCCTCCGAGGGGGCGAGCGACGACGGGTCAGGGAACATTTCGTCCCAGGCCGACGTCTGCCCTCGCTCACGGGGCGGTGCGGAGGTAGCGCCATAGCCACTGAAGAGGTCAACCATGTCTGGATGCTAACCGTCCGGTGTTGCCGGTTTGTTTCCTGACCGTGACGCCGCCGTGCGCCACAAAGGTTGCATACATGTTGCATCGATCAACCAACCAAACGGGGCGACATGGGAACAGATGGCGCCCACAGACGTCTTTGTTGCATACAGTTAGCTCAAGTCCGATGCGAATACTCCGCAAGGCGGTGATGTGGCCGCACCAAGCAGATCCGAGCACTCATGCGCACAGTTGCAGGGCCCAGACGGTTGGGGTTGCTGATCCTGGCCTGCCTGGCCGGCGCCGGCGTGCTGGTGGCGGCGCGGCTCAGTGGCGCCGACGGCGTGCTGCTGCATCCGCTCTCGGACCGGCTCCCCCTCGCGACCGCCGGCACGCTGGCCGCACCGATCCTCTCCGGCCTGCTGGGCCTGGGCGGGGGCCTGGTGGCCGCCCGTCGCAGCGGCTGGATCGACCCGAGGCTGCGGTCGCTGGTGGGGGCCGGTATCGGTGTCTGCCTGGCCTGGCTGGCGCTCGTTCTGGTCTTCTGGTTCGCCGTCCAGGCCGAACTCATGCCGGTGCTGGAGGACGGTCCGACGGCTCGTGCCGGCGCGAGCGCGCTGAGCTCCGTGCTGCTGCCCGCCACCGTGATCGTGTTGGGGGCCGCCACGGCCATCACGGCGTCGGTGCGCGCTGCGACTCGGGTGGCCGCGATCGAGGGACACGTGCAGACCGCCCGCAGCCGTGGCCTTCCCACCACCGCACCGGTCATCCGCCGGGTGTTCCGTCGTACGCTGCCCACCATCCTGGCCGTCCTGCTCGTCGAGTTCCTGGTGCTCTACGCCAGCGCGCTGACGGTCCAGGCCGTGTTCACCACACCGTCCCTCGCGACCATGCTGCCGTTGTTGCCCGCTGAGAGCCTCCCGTTCGTGCTCGGCGCCTGCCTATTGTGCGTAGTCGGAGTGATCATGACCGGCCTCACGGTCGCTTCGGCCGTACTCGGCCCCGCGGCCCCGCGGCAGACCCGGCCCACGCCCGGCGGACTCGCCGCCGCGCTTCTGGCGGACTCCCGTCAGGTCAAACCGGCCCTGCCTTCCACGACGTTTCGTTCGACCGACCTCCTCGATATCAGGAACCTCTGCCTGCACGACGGTTCGGCGCAGGAGCCTCGAGACGCGCTGCACGGCATCAGCCTCACTGCGACGCGCGGTCAGGCGCTGGCGGTCGTCGGCGGCGGCAGTGACGCCACCTCGTCGCTGTGCCACGCCATCGCGGGTCTGCTCCCGCTCGACAGTCCGATCCGGTCCGGGTCGATCCTCTTCGACGGCACCGAACTCGTCGGCCTCGCGGAAGGGGAGTTCCGGCACCTGCGCGGGCAGCAGATCGGGTTTCTCCCGGCACCGGCAGCGGATCGTCTGGACCCCGACGTCCGCATCGGCCACCAACTCGCCGGGATCCTGGCCGGACGCGCGGGACACTCCCGATCCCGCGCCCGCTCCGCCGCCGCCGCGCTTCTCACCGCCGTCGGCGTCGACAACGTCGAGGCCGTGTTGTGGGCGTACCCGCATCAGGTCTCGGCGCTGATCAGCCAGCGGGTGCTGCTCGCCGGTGCCCTCGTTCGCGAGCCACAGCTTCTCATCGCCGACAATCCGACCGAGGGCCTCGACACGGCCGATGAGGAGAGCTTCCTCGACTCTCTGCATGCGCTCCAAAAGCAACTTGGTTTCACTCTCATCGTGGCATCGCCCAGAGCTGAGATCATCGCCAGGTGCGACCGCGTCGCGGTCATGAGCGACGACACCATCGTCGAGCACGCTTCGGTCCTCGAGTTGCTCATCGACCCCCGTCACCCGCACAGTCAGCGGATTCTCGCCGACCGCTCATCAGGGCCACGGCCGATCGGCCGCTGACCCGACGGTGCCGGCTGGACGGTGCCGGCCAGGCGGCGCCGACCAGATCAGCCCTCGGTGCCCGAGACGGCGTTGCGGGCTCCGAGGATATGCCCCCGCATCGCCACCTCGGCCCAGATCGCGTCTCCGGTGCGAAGCGCGGTGAGGATGTCGCGGTGCTGGTGGTTGCTGCGCGCGCGGTACTCGGCGCCGCGCCGGCGGAAGGCGGCCGCCATCAGCGGCACCCTGGCGACGGACGAGGTGAGGGTCATCAGTTGGTGGCTGCGAGAGGCCGCAACCACGATGTGGTGGAATTCGGCGTTGAGGCTGCTCAGCGCGGCGAGGCCGGCGTCGTCATCCGCTGTCAACACGGGTTCCATGGCGTCGATCAGCGCGGCGAGCCTGTCCAGTTCCTCCGCCGTGATGCGGCTGGCCGCCAGCCCGGCGGCGCGGCTCTCGAGTCCGGCCCGCACCATGTACGTCTCGCGGACCTCCTCGACGCTCCAGGCCACGACCGTGGCACCACGATTGGGCACAAAGGTCACCAGCCCGGCCTCGTCCAGTCGGCGGAGAGCTTCTCGCACCGGGGTCCGGCTGACTCCGAGTTCCTCGGCCAGAGCCTGTTCTCTCAGCATGGTGTTGGCGCTCAACTGGCCTGACAGGATGCGGGCGCGCAGGGTCAGGTAAACCGTTTCACCGCCTGTTGACGCCACGGATTCCTCCCCCTGGGCAGAGGCACACCCCGCCGCACGTCGAGCTTTACACACCGCGGCCCCTAAAAGAGGGATACGGCGGAAAATCAGGATCGGTCGCCTCGTACTGGGGGTAGCGAGGTCATCAGGGCGCGAAAAAGGGCCCGTCTTTCGACGGGCCCTTCCTTCACGAAGGAATCCTTAGATGCTGTTCACATCGAGCGGGATGCCGGGGCCGAACGTGGTCGACACGGCGCCCTTCATGATGTAGCGGCCCTTGGAAGAGCTCGGCTTGAGGCGAACGATCTCCTCGAGTGCGGCACCGATGTTCTCGTTGAGCTGGTCGGCGGAGAAGGAAGCCTTGCCCACGACGAAGTGCACGTTGGAGTGCTTGTCGACGCGGAAGGCGATCTTTCCACCCTTGATGTCGTTCACGGCCTTGGCCACGTCGGGCGTCACGGTTCCGGTCTTCGGGTTGGGCATGAGGCCGCGCGGGCCCAGGACCTTTCCGAGACGACCGACCTTGCCCATGAGCTCGGGGGTCGAGACTGCAGAGTCGAACGAGGTGTAGCCGGCGGCCACCTTCTCGATGAGCTCGTCGCCACCGACCTCGTCGGCGCCGGCAGCGATGGCTGCGTCGGCCGCGGGGCCCGTTGCGAAGACGATGACGCGGGCGGTCTTGCCGGTGCCGTGAGGAAGAATCACGGTGCCGCGGACCATCTGGTCTGCCTTGCGGGGGTCGACGCCGAGCTTGAGCGCGACCTCAACGGTGGAGTTGAACTTGACGGAACCGGTCTCGCGGGCGAGGGTGACGGCTTCGGTGGGGGTGTAGAACTTATCGGCTTCGATCTTCTCGACCGCAGCGCGGTAGGCCTTTGACTTCTGTGCCATTTGAATCTCCTGTAGATGCATGTGCTGAGAGCGTGGTTTTCGTGAGCCTGGCTGGCTCTTCCACTTGGTGCCTGTCGGCAGATCGAGATCGATCATGCCCGTCGGCTGGTGTTCGACGAATCGAACGAAGGGGTATTAGCCCTCGACCGTGATGCCCATGGAGCGAGCGGTTCCGGCGATGATCTTCGACGCAGCGTCGAGGTCGTTGGCGTTGAGGTCAACCATCTTGGCCTCGGCGATTTCGCGAACCTGCGCCTTGGTGAGCTTGGCAACCTTGACGGTGTGCGGCGTTCCGCTGCCCTTGGCAACTCCGGCGGCCTTCTTGATGAGCTCCGCTGCAGGCGGGGTCTTCAGGATGAACGTGAACGAACGGTCGTCGTAAACGGTGATCTCAACCGGGATGACGTTGCCGCGCTGGGATTCCGTCTGGGCGTTGTATGCCTTGCAGAATTCCATGATGTTGACGCCGTGCTGTCCCAGCGCCGGCCCGATGGGCGGTGCGGGGTTGGCGGCGCCGGCCTTGATCTGAAGCTTGATCAGACCAGTAACCTTCTTCTTCGGTGCCATTGTTCTTCCTTCGTTATTGATGTTCGAGCGGCCGCGAAGGTCGCTCTCCCGGTGGCCCGGATGGGCCCCGGTGGTTCAGGGCTCTGCTGGCTGGAGGCCGGCGGAGCCTAAAGCTTGGTGACCTGGTCGAAGCTGAGCTCGACCGGGGTCTCACGCTCGAAGAGCGATACGAGCACGATGAGCTTGCCGCTCTCGGGCTTGATCTCGCTGATCGAACCGGGCAGGCCCGCGAACGAGCCTTCCTTGATCGTGATGGTCTCGCCGATTTCGTAGTCGATCTCGGCGGGCAGAACGCGCTGCGCGGCCTTGCCGGGAGCACCGGACTTGGTGGCCGGAACATCCTTGATCTCAACGAGGCCCTTGAGCATGCCGAAGGCCTCTTCGAAACGCAGCGGGGTGGGGTTGTGCGCGTTGCCCACGAAGCCGGTGACGCCGGGGGTGTGACGCACGACGGACCAGCTGTCTTCGTTGAGATCCATGCGCACCAGCACGTAGCCGGGGATGCGAACACGGGTGACCATCTTGCGCTGGCCGTTCTTGATCTCGACGACGTCTTCCATCGGGACCTCGACCTGGTAGATGTAATCTTCCATGGCCATCGACTGCTTGCGGTTCTCGATGTTCGACTTCACGCGGCGTTCGAAACCGGCGTAGGAGTGGATGACGAACCACTTGCCGGGCTGGAAACGCAGTTCCTTGCGGAAGGCCTCGTAGGGGTCTTCGTCTTCGGCGTCGACCTCTTCTTCGTCTTCGACGGCTTCGACGGCGGCCTCGGCCTCGTCGGCGTTGTCGATGTCGAGGGCGTCCTCGACGATGGCGTCGGCTTCGGGGTCGGTCGACTCGGTGAGAGCGTCCAGGGCGGCGTCGAGATCGACTTCGATGTCGGCGTTCTCGTCTTCGACGTGCAGGGCGACCTGCTCGGCGGCTTCGACGGACGTTTCGTCGGCGGCGAGGGTGTTGCCCTCCTGCGCCTCATCGTCGTTGGCGGACTGCTCGGCGGCGGTGGCCCAGTCGACGTCGTCGCGATTGGTCTCAGTCACTAAATATCAATCCTTCTTCTATTGCGTGGGCGTGAGGCCGCACAGTGTTGTTCACAGCTGTGGTGCTGGCTCACCGATCCACGTGCATGATCAGTCTGGATGCCGCTCTCGCGGCACCGGTCAACTGGGAGTGCCGAATACGTACGTGACGACGAGCGCGAACACCCAGTCGAGTGCCGATACCAGCGCCATCATGATCACGACGAAAATCAGAACCACTCCGGTGTAGCTGAGCAGTTCCTTGCGGGTCGGGGTGACGACCTTGCGAAGTTCGGCCAGGACCTGCTTGATAAACAGGGACACCCGAGCGAATGGTCCGCGCTTGGTTTCGCGGGCCACTTTGGCGTTGGCGACGATTTCCTCGCTGGGTTCGTCGATAACTTTTCGGGCCACCTGTTACACCTTTCGTGGGCCGGCGGAAAGACCACCGACTTGCAGGGCGGACAGGACTCGAACCTGCAACCTGCGGTTTTGGAGACCGCTGCTCTACCAATTGAGCCACCACCCTATGAAGCGAAACCGTCCAGCTTCAAACGACCAAAATAGGCGCAAAAAAACTTGGCAGATTTCAACTACCGGACCAAGTCTAGGTCACGGCGAGAGCCCTGTAAAGCCAGCCCCTCTGTTCCTCGAACACGACCGCCCCGTATGCTCGTACCGTGGCACACGACATCAAACGGATTTCCACCAGAATCGGCTCCATCGCGGAGTCCGCGACCCTCAAGGTCGACGGCAAGGCCAAGGCGCTGCAGGCGGCCGGCCGGCCGGTGATCAGCTTCGCTGCGGGCGAGCCCGATTTCCCCACCCCGCCGCACATCGTCGAGGCCGCACTGGCCGCCGTGTCCGACCCCCGCAACCACCGGTACACCCCGGCGGCCGGTCTGCCGGACCTGCGCGAGGCCATCGCCGCGAAGACCCTGCGGGACAGCGGCCTGGCGGTGCCCCCGTCCCGGGTCCTCGTGACCAACGGTGGAAAGCAGGCCGTATACCAGGCCTTCGCCACCCTGCTCGATCCGGGCGACGAGGTGCTTCTGCCCACTCCGTACTGGACCACCTACCCCGAGGCGATCCGCCTGGCCGGCGGCGTTCCCGTTGATGTGTTCGCCGGCAGCGACCAGGGCTACCTCGTCACCGTGGAGCAGCTCGAGGCTGCCCGCACCGACAACACCAAGGTGCTTCTGTTCGTCTCGCCGTCCAACCCCACCGGCGCCGTCTACTCCGAGGAGCAGACCCGCGCCATCGGCGAATGGGCCCAAGAGCACGGGCTCTGGGTCATCAGTGATGAGATCTACCAGAACCTCACCTATGACGGTGTCAAAGCGGTCTCGATCGTCGAGGTCGTCCCGGCGCTGGCCGACCGCACCATCCTGGTCAACGGCGTCGCCAAGACTTACGCCATGACCGGCTGGCGGTTGGGCTGGATGGTCGGGCCCCAGGATGCGATCACCGCCGCGGCCAACCTCCAGTCACATCTCTCCTCGAACGTGTCGAACATCTCCCAGCGCGCCGGTATCGCCGCGCTGAACGGCCCGCAGGACGACGCAGAGGCCATGCGGGTTGCGTTCGACCGTCGGCGCAAGCTCATCGTCGCCGAGCTCAACAAGATCCCGGGCATCCGCACGCCCACCCCGCAGGGCGCGTTCTACGTCTACCCCGACGTGACCGGACTGCTCGGCCGCAGCTGGGGCGGGGTCACCCCCACCTCCTCGCTCGAGCTGGCCGACCTGATTCTGGATCAAGCCGAGGTGGCCGCGGTTCCCGGTGAGGCCTTCGGCCCCAGCGGCTTCCTGCGGCTGTCCTACGCTCTCGGTGACGACGCTCTCTTGGAGGGTGTCCAGCGCCTGCAGAAGCTGTTCTCCTAGGCCCGGCTCACTCCGGACCGACTTTCCCCGGCCCGTCGATGATGACGGCGAGACCGGCCCGCAGCTCCTCGAACGGGCTGCCGCCGGCGTCGACCAGCGAGGTCGGGCACCGCACCACGATGTACATGAACGATTCCGACAGCGGCATCGCCCTGGCCGCGATCTCGTTCGTGTAACTCACGCCCGCTTCAGGATCCACGTAGTCGATACGGGTGGTGAGGAACTCGATGCGCTCCGCGGCGCCGGGCAGGTTGATGCCGAAGTCGGTGAATCCGAGTTCGCCGACCAGTGTGGCGTCGTTTCCGGCCGACAGCAGCTGCTGCTCAAGCGCATCCACGGTTGCGAGAGTGTCGGTCAGATCGTCCGTCGCGCCGGCGTCGTAGGCGCTCTGCACGTTCTGGGATGACGTCAATTGGCAGCCGAGCTCCGAATTCTCGGACTGGTTGATGCCTTGCTCGTCGAACACGGTGACCCCCCAGCCGTCCAGGATCGGGTATCCCCACGCCGGGAAGGTGCCCCCGAGGTCGACCTGGTCGTCGAGGGATACGGTGCCCTCCTGCCCGGCCAGATCGGCGCCGGAGGTTGACGCGGGCGTCGGTGCGTCGGTCGGCTCCGCGACGTCGGTGGCGGCCTCCGTCGGCACCGCGAGCACTCCGGCCCGGCCCGCGTTCACCCCGTCGACCACGCTGCCGCCGACCAGGAAACCGCTGACCACCGCACCCGTGATGGACAGCACCGCGAAGCCCGCCACCGGCAGCCACAGCCACGGCCGCAACGCGCTGCGACGTTTCTCTGGCGCGCCGCTCACCGGAGCGCCGGCCACTGCCGGGTCCCCCTCCGCTCCCGCGGGCTCCTGGTGCGTGTTGGCTCCATTGGCGTCGTTCATGGTGTTTCTCCCCCGGTTTGTTCCTCGAACCCTATCGACCTTTGGCATCCACCGGGTGGTGGATAGGCAGGTCGGTCGGGAGGGTGTTGCCCAGAATCGGCACTGGGACGATTGTGGGTACATGACTACTTCACCTCCGGCAGTGCGCGTCTCGCGGCTGAGTAAGTCGTACGGCGCGTTCGATGCCGTCAACGACATCAGCTTCGACATCCGCCCCGGCGAGACCTTTGCGCTGCTCGGACCCAACGGGGCCGGCAAGAGCAGCACCATCGAAATCCTTGAGGGCTACCGCGACCGTTCAGAGGGCGACGTCACGGTCCTGGGCGTTGACCCGCAGCACGCCGGTCTGGACTGGAAGGCCCGCATCGGCATCGTCCTGCAATCCAGCGGTGAGAGCGGCAACGCCACAGTGCTCGAGCAGCTGCGGCACTTCGCGAGCCTGTACCCCAACCCCCGACCGGTGGAGGAGGTCCTCGCCGCGGTCGGGCTTGAGGAGAAGGCGAAGACCCGCATCCACCGGCTCTCCGGCGGTCAGCAACGACGGGTGGATGTTGCGCTCGGCATCATCGGCCGGCCGGAACTGCTTTTCTTGGACGAACCGACCACCGGATTCGACCCCGAGGCCCGGCACCAGTTCTGGGATCTCATCCGCACCCTCAAGGGTGAGGGCACCACCATTCTGCTGACCACCCACAACCTCGACGAGGCGGCGGAGCTCAGCGACCGCGCCGGCATCATCGTGGGCGGCAGGCTCATCGACATCGGCACGATCGGCGAACTCGGCGGCCCCGCCGCCCGCATCCCGATGGTGCGCTGGCGGGACGCCGACGGGGTGCAGCGGGAGGCGCGCACCGAGACCCCCGCCGGCCTGGTCGCCCAGCTGGCCAGGGACCTCGGCGGCGAACCCGCCGAACTGCAGGTCATCCGACCCAGCCTCGAAGACATCTACCTGGGCCTGGTGCGCGGTCACGCGGCCGGCAGCACCAGTGACACCGCAAGCACGGAGGTACTCGCATGAGCGCGACCCTGACCCCGCAACCGACCCCACAGTTGCCCCAACCGGCCGGTCACCGCACTACTCGGCACGGGCTGTTCAGCCTGGGCCTGGCCCGCATCGGCTTCGAGATCAAGCTGTACTTCCGCTCCACCGACACCGTCTTCTTCACGTTCCTGTTCCCGTTCATCATGCTGGGCATCTTCACCGCGGCGTTCAGCGCCCAGGGCAACATCGGCACCAACCCGGACGGCTCCGGCGGCATCAGCGTCGGCGCGTATTACCTGCCCGGCATGCTGGCCGCGGGCATGCTGCTCTCCGGCCTGCAGAACCTCGCGATCGACATCGCCGGCGAGAAGGGCGACGGCACCCTCAAACGGCTCGGCGGCACCCCGCTGTCGCCGCTGAGCTACTTCATCGGCAAGATCGGCCAGGTGCTCGTCACGGGCATCCTGCAGGCCGTGCTGCTGCTGATCGTGGCCCGGTTCGCCTTCGACATCGCCCTGCCCACCGAGCCGGAGAAGTGGCTCACCTTCATCTGGGTGTTCCTGCTGGGCGTGATCACCTGCGCGTTCCTGGGCATCGCCCTCTCGGCACTGCCACGGTCGGGCCGCAGTGCGTCGGCCGTGGTGATCCCCATCGTGCTGGTGCTGCAGTTCATCTCCGGCGTGTACCTGCAGTTCAACGCCCTGCCGGACTGGATGCAGAACGTCGCCAGCCTGTTCCCACTCAAGTGGATGGCGCAGGGCATGCGTGCGGTGTTCCTGCCGGACAGCTTCGCCGCCCAGGAGCAGAACGGCGCCTGGGAGTTGGGCCTAGTGGCGATCGCGCTGCTGATCTGGCTGGTGGTGGGGCTCGTCGGCAGTCGGCTCACCTTCCGTTGGATCCGCAAGGACTCCTGATGCACCCGCCGTGCCCGGGGCGTGCGGCACATGGGATGCTTGTCGCATGAGCACACGGCGCTGGTGGGATGTGGCGGTCGCCGGGGCGCTGACCGTCCTCACCGTCATGGCGATCGAGGGCTCCGGCGGTGGCGCACCGGCACGGATCGGGGCGCTCCTCAGCCTCGCGGCCGTCGGCGTGGCGTACCTCGGTTGGGGCCGCCTGGCGATCGCCCGGGCAACCGACCGGCCGGAGGTCGCGCCCTCGGTTGCCGACACCGGTTTCCGGGTGGTCGTGATCGTGGCCTGTGGCGTCGCGACGGCGTTCGACCCGAGCATGGCCACGCTGCAGACGTTGGTGTTCCCGTTTCTCTGGGTGCTCGCCAGAACATACCGGGGCGCGGTGCTGCTCAACATCACCCTGGCCACCGTGACCGGGCTGGGCCTGTGGATCAGCGGCGGGCGCACGGCGGACGCCGCCGTGCAGGCGGCCGCCATCGAAGGGATCTCACTGGCGTTCGCGCTGGCGATGGGCACCTGGATCTCCCGCATCGTCGAGGCCGGCGCCTACCAGCGCCGGTTGGTGGAGGAACTCACCCTGGCCCAGGACGAGCTGGCGGCGGCGCAGCGGGATGCCGGCAGCGCGGCCGAGCGTGAGCGGTTGGCCCGCGAGATCCACGACACCATCGCGCAGAGCCTCACCAGCCTGGTGATGCTCACCCAGCGCACCCGCTCCGAGCTCGCCGCCGTTCCCGGCGACACGTCGGCCGTTGCCGACAGTCTCGACCTGATCGAGTCGACCGGGCGCGACGCCCTCACCGAGGCCCGTGCCCTGGTGGCGTCGATGTCGCCGGTGCGCGCCGCCGACGGCGACCTCGCTCACACCGTGACCCGGCTCGCGGAACGCTTCGAGAGGGAGACCGGGATCCAGGTGACCGTCGAACTCACCGGCCTCGACCCGGCGGGCGCTGACCACGGGACCGAATTGCCCCCGCTGGACCGCGCCCTCGAGGTGGTCCTGCTGCGCTGCGGCCAGGAGGGCCTCGCCAATGTGCGCAAACACTCCGGCGCCGGCGCCGCCCGCATCGCCATCGCTCGCACACCCCAGGAGGTCGCCCTCACCGTCACCGACAACGGCCGGGGCCTGGGCGCTTACCGCCCGGAGTCCGAGCACGGCTTCGGGCTGACGGGTATGCGCGACAGGGTCGGCCTGGTGGGCGGCTGGCTCGAGGTGACCGACTCGGCGAACGGCTCCGGCACGGTGCTGCGGGTGACCCTGCCTCTGTTGGTGACGGCGCCCAGCACCGGCGGGCGCGGATGATCCGGGTGCTGGTCGCCGACGACCATCCGATCGTGCGCGGCGGCATTGTGGGCCTGCTCGGCGGCGCCGACGACATCGAGGTGGTCGGCGAGGCCGCCGATGGAGCCATGGCGGTGCGTCTGACCGGCGAGTTGCGGCCCGACCTGGTGCTGATGGACCTTCGGATGCCGCACCTGGACGGCGCCGCAGCCACCGCGCAGATGCTGGAGCAGAACCCGGCCACCCGGGTGCTGATCCTCACCACGTACGAGTCCGACGACCAGATCCTCGGCGCGATCGCCGCCGGCGCCAGCGGTTACCTGCTCAAGGCGGCCCCGCAGGCGGAGATCATCGAGGGTGTGCGCTCGGTATACGGCGGCCAGACCGTGCTCGCACCCGTGATCGCCGCCAGGCTGGTGCAGCGGGTGCGGGCGGATGCCGTGCCGGCGCCTCGGCTGTCGGCCCGCGAACTGCAGGTGCTGCGTCTGGTGGCGGCCGGCGAGAGCAACCCGCAGATCGCCAGGTCACTGTTCATCGGCGAGGCCACGGTGAAGACGCACCTGCTGCACGTGTTCGAGAAGCTGGGCGTGGGCGACCGCACCCGGGCGGTCACCCTGGCGATGGAGCTGCGCCTGCTCTGACGCATCCGCTCGCCCTGGTGCCGCCTGCCAGCCAGCCGAATTATCCCGCCCACGCTCCCCAGCGCCGACGTGCCGCAAAACGCCCATTGCGATGCTTCCAAAGGGACTTTTCCCGCAAGTCACGCAAGGGGTTCTCACCGACTTGCCGCAGAATCCCCTCTGGATGCCTCCGAAGGGGTTTTTCGCGCAACTCGCGGCGCCGCGGCTAGAGCAGCGAGAAGCCCACGAAGACGGGTTCAGGGTGCAGGATGACGCCGAAGTCGGCCTGCACGCGCTGCTGTACGAACCGGGCGAGCTGGCCGATCTCGTCGGCGGTGGCGGTGCCGGTGTTGGTGATGGCCAGGGAGTGCTTGCTCGAGATCGCCGCGCCGGAGCCGGGCAGCCGGAAGCCACGGTGGATGCCGGAGTTCTCGATCAGCCAAGCTGCGCTGAGCTTCACCGTGCGCAGAACCTCGACGCCCGGCATCGGCCCTACACCGGCGTACTCGTCGAGCGGGATCACCCGGTCGGGCAGCTCGATCTCGGCCTGCTTCCAGCGCGGGGCCTCGTCGGGCAGGGTGCGGGCGAAGCTTTCGGTGACGATCGGGTTGGTGAAGAACGACCCGGCACTGTAGGTGTCGGGGTCGGCGGCGTCGAGCACCATGCCCTTACCGGCCCGGAGGCCGAGCACGCTCTGGCGCAGTTCGGCCAGCGGCACCCGGTCGCCCAGCTGTACCCCGAGGGCATTGGCCAGCTGCGGGTAGGTCACCGGCTGACTCAGGGCGCTGCCGAGCACGGCGGCCTGTGCCGACATGTCACGCAGCTCGAGTTCGATGGCGAGCACCACTCCGCGGCGGCCCTGCTTAAGCACCGAGGTGCGGTAGCCGAGGCCGAGTTCGGCGGCGCTGAGCCGCTCCACCTCGCCGGACTCGAAGTCGAGGAAGTCTATGGCGGCCAGGCTGTTGGCCAGTTCCTGGCCGTAGGCGCCGATGTTCTGCACCGGGGCCGCACCGCTGGTCCCCGGAATACCGGAGAGCGCCTCGATGCCGGCCCAGCCGTTGGCCACCGTGAGGGCGACGAGGTCGTCCCACGGTTCGCCGGCCTGCACACGGATGCGCACCGGGCGCCCGTCGACATCCGCGTCGGTTTCCGCGTCGGCGCCGGTCTCGGCCGCCGGGGCGAGCACCTCCACACCCCGGGTGCACACGCGGATGACGGTGCCGTCGAAGCCGGCGTCGGCCGCGACGGTGTTCGAGCCACCGCCGAGCAGCACCCACGGTTCGTCGGAGCCCCAGGCATCCAGGGCCGCCTGGATCAAGCCGGCCTCATCGGCCGGCGCGACGAGGTGCGCGGGGGCACCGCCGACCCGCAGTGTCGTCAGGTCGGCCAGGGTCACGGGCACCGGAACAGGCGCGGCTACAGGGTCGGTCATGGTCGCCTAGACCAGCGAGACGCGCGCCTGCGCCTTGCCGAGAACGGTGACGGAGTTGAAGGTCACGGTGAGGTCGATCCGCGCCACGCCGGCATCCGCGTCGAGCGCGCCCACCTTGGCGACCACGGTCACCACGGCGCCGAGGTCGGGGTCCACTGGCACCGGCCGGGTGAAGCGCACCTGGTAGTCCAGAACCCGGGCCGAGTCGCCGACCCAGTCGACGACGGGTTGGATAGCCAGGCCCATGGTGAGCATGCCGTGCGCGAGCACGCCGGGCAGCCCCACCGCGTGGGCGACGTCGTCGCGGTAGTGGATGGGGTTGAAGTCGCCAGAGGCACCCGCGTAGCGCACGAGGGAGTCCCGGGTCAGTGGGAAGCTGCTCTCGGCGACGATGTCGCCCACGGTGAGGCTCTCGAGGCTGGGCGTGACGGGTGCGCTGGTGGTCATTCGTCTCCCCTGACGACGAGGGTGGAGGTGGCGGTGACCACGTGGGCGCCGGTGGCATCGACGATTGTCGACTCCGCGGTGACCATCGAGTGGCCGCCCAGGCTCTTCACGCTGGCGACGCGCAGCGTTGCGGTGAGTTCGTCACCTGCCACGATCGGGCGACTGTAGCTGAACCGCTGGTCGCCGTGCACCACCCGGGTGAAGTCGATGCCGGCGTCGGGCTCGGCGAGCAGCTGGGCGAGGGTCGCCTCCTGCACCACCACGGCGAATGTCGGCGGCGCGACGATGTCGCTGTGCCCCGCGGCACGGGCGGCGTCGGGGTCGAAATTGATCGGGTTGGTCGCGAAGACTGCACGCGAGAACTCGCGCACCTTCTCCCGGCCGACCAGATACGGCGGCACGGCGGGAAAGACCCGACCCTGGATTGCTGGATTCACGGACACGTATCGAGTGTACTTGCGCCCCGCAGAATTGTTCGGTCGGGCCGGTTAGGGCAGACTTGGCCCAGTGGATTACGTACAGGTCGCACTGACCGCCCCCGAGGTTGCCCCCCTGCTCACCGGCCTGCGCCAGGAGTACGACGCCCGCTACGGGCACGGCGCCGGCGAGTCGGTGCTGGATGTCGACGCCGGCGAGTTCGAGGCGCCGACCGGAGCGTTCGTGGTGCTCCTGGACGACGGCACGACGGTCGCGGGCGGCGGCATCCGGCGCATCGACGACACCGTCGTGGAGATCAAGCGCATGTGGACGAACCCGGACTACCGCCGCCAGGGCTACGCCAGCCGGATGCTGCGCGAACTGGCCGGCCTCGCCCGCCAGCTCGGTTATCAGACGGTGCGGCTTGAAACCGGGCACGCCCAGCCGGAGGCGCTGGCGCTGTACCGTCGGTTGGGATTCGCCGAGATCGGCAGCTACGGTCCCTACGAGAACGCGACGGCCTTCGAGCTCGACCTCGACGCTGTCACGACGAAGCCCCGCCACTGAGGCCGTAGCGGCCGGCAGTGACGGGGCGTGCGTGCGCCGGGTCGTCAGGGTCAGACGGCGGGGATGACCAGTCCGCCCCAGGTCTCCTCCATGTAGGCCTGCGTCTCGTCTGAGAGCAGCAGCTCCGTGAGCTTGACGATGCGCGGGTCGTTCTCCAGCTCTGGCGTGGTGGCCAGCACGTTGAAGTACGGGCTGTCCGAGCCCTCGATCAGGATCGCCTGGTCGGCGGTGAGGCCGGCCGGCAGAGCGAACGAGATGGTGACGAACGCCACGTCGACATCCTGCACGGCCTGCGGCAGGGTGGCGTTCTCGATCTCGCGGAACTCGTACTTGTTGGGGTTGTCGGTGATGTCGGCGAGTGAGGTGGGCTCGTCCGTCGTCTCGATCAGGCCCTCGGCGGCGAGGATCTTGAGCGCGCGGCCCTCGTTGGTCGGGTCGTTGGGGATGGCGATGGTGGCGCCGTCCTTGAGGCCGTCGAGGGAGTCCACGGTGTTGCTGTAGAACGCGGCGCTGGGCAGGTAGATCTCGCCGACGCTCACCAGGCTGCCGCCGGCCTGCTCGTTGTAGGTCTTCAGGAAGGTGGCGTTCTGGAACAGGTTCGCGTCGATCGAACCGTCGGACAGGGCCACGTTGGGGGTGTTGTAGTCGGTGAAGTCCTGGAAGGTGATGTCCAGCCCGGCGTCGGCGGCCAGGTTGTCCTGCACGAACTTGAGGATGTCGCCGGCCGGGGTGGCCAGGGCGCCCACCGTGATCGTGCCGAGGTCGTCGCCGGCTCCGGTCGTGGCGGGCTCGTCGGTCGTTCCCGCGCAGGCGGTGAGGGCGAACAGGGCGGAGAGGGTGACGGCGGCACCGGCAAGGCGCGTTCCGCGGGAGGTGAACTGCATGGGAGGGCTCTTCTCGTGGGTGGTGGTGGCCACGCCGTCATGCTGACGCGGCGCGGTCGGGTGGGGTCGGGGTTACGCGCCGGTGACGGCGCTGGCACGCAGGGCCGGCACGGTCTTCTCCGCGCGAGTCGGCCGGGACCTGTGCGCGAATCGCTTGGCCAGCATCGTCGCCAGCCCCTGCAGCACCATGACGATCACGAAGATCACGATGATCACGGCGATCATGTGGATGGTGCTGTAGCGCTGGTAGCCGTAGCGCACGGCCACGTCGCCCAAGCCGCCGCCGGCGACGGTGCCGACCATGGCCGAGAAGTTGATGATGGAGGTCACCGTGGTCGACAGGCCCAGGATCATCGGCGAGAGCGCCTCGGGCACGAGGACCTTGGACACGATCTGCCAGCGGGTCGCACCGAGCGACTCCGCGGCCTCGATCAGACCGGTGTCGACCTCCTTGATCGCGATCTCCACCATGCGGGCGAAGAACGGGATGGCCACAACGGCCAGCGGCACGATGGCGGCGGTGGGCCCGATGAAGGTGCCCACCACCAGCCTGGTGAACGGGATCAGGGCCACCATCAGGATGATGAACGGCACGCTGCGACCGAGGTTGACGACGAAATCGAGCACCCGGTTGACCACCCGGCCGAGCCGGCGGGAGCCGAACGGGCTCTCGAACAGGCCGCCGGGTTCGGTGCCGACGAGCACGATGCCCAGCGGCAGGCCCACGATGATGGTGATGAGCAGCGAGACGCCGACCATGTAGAGGGTCTGCCCGGTGCCGATGAGCAGCACCTGGAACAGGTCAGACCAGAATTGCGGCAGCGATGGATCCAGAAGCACGGTTACTCCCCCACGATTTCGACGAGCATGCCCTGGCTGCGCAGGTCTGAGATGGGCGCGGCATTGCCCGCCGCGCTGCCCGGCAGCGCCAGGCGGGTGCGGCCGGCCTGATTGCCGCCGATGGTCTCGATGGCCGCGCCGAGGATCGACACGTCCAGACCGTAGGTGCGCGCCAGCTGCGCGATCACGGGGCGGTCGGCCGACCCGCCGCTGAAGGTGATGTCGATGACGGTGTCGCCCGGCAGCGACGGCACGGCGCCGAGCGGGAAGAGCTCGTGCGCAAGGCGGGATCCGGCGGTGGAGATCAGCGAGACGATGCGCCCCTGCTCGACGATCCGGCCGTCCTCGATCAGCGCGGCGGAGTCGCAGATGCGCTTGACGACATCCATCTCGTGCGTGATCAGCAGCACCGTCAGGCCCAGGTCGGTGTTGATGGTCTTGACCAGGTCGAGGATCGACCGGGTGGTTTCGGGGTCCAGCGCGCTGGTGGCCTCGTCGGAGAGCAGCACCTTGGGGCTGCCGGCCAGCGCCCTGGCGATGCCCACCCGCTGCTTCTGACCGCCGGACAGCTCCGCCGGGTAGGCGCCGGCCTTGTCGGCGAGGCCGACCAGGTCGAGGATCTCGAGGGCACGGCGTCGGCGGGCGTCGCCGTCGACGCCGATGATCTCGAGTCCCAGTTCCACGTTTCCGCGCACCGTGCGGCCGGCCAGCAGGTTGAAGTGCTGGAAAACCATGCCTATCTTGCGGCGGGCACGGCGCAGATCGGCGGGCGAGAGCGCGGTGAGCTCGTCACCGTCGACGGTCACGGTGCCGGAGTCCGGCCGTTCGAGCAGGTTGATCGCGCGGATCAGGGTGCTCTTACCGGCACCGCTCTGACCGATCACCCCGAAGATCTCCCCTTCGGCGACCTCGAGCGAGACGTCCTGCAGGGCAGCGGTGACGGTGCCGCCGGAGCGGAAGGTCTTGGAGACGTGCTGTACGGAGATCACGGTGGTCCTGAGGGTTCGCGCGGCCTTGTACCGCAGTGATTCCGAGTGTGTCAATCGCAACGCCGCGGGCCAAATCACTGTGACGAAATAAGTCGCCGGGCCTCCGGAAGCCGCGCCGACCCTCCGCGCGGGATAACGTTGACTCGTTATGCATAACAAATTGACCCCACACCCCGATCTTCCGATCGACCTGCCCACGGCCGAACGACTCGCCAAGGCCGTCGAACACTACGGCGAGTCCACCGTCGTCGACCACTCCGTCGCCCTGATGCGCGGCAAGAACGCCGGCAAGGACTTCCTGCTCTACGTGGGCGGCCGGCACGCGCTCGGCATCCTCGAGGGAGCGCCGGCGCTGTACTGGCCCGAGCTGTGGGGAGCCCGTGCGCTGCTGCACGTCTGGAACGACTCCGCGGCCCCGTACGTCGTCGTTGGCCTGAACAACGAGGCCTGGCGCATCCGCGAGATGTGCGCGAAGGTCGTCATGCTGCGCAAGCTGGATGTCGCGCCCAAGCTCGTGAAGGCCACCACCGACGAGGTGCCCCGCGTGCGGGTCGCCGCCCTCAACGCCCTCGCCGAGCAGGGTCGCGAACAGGACATCCCCACCATCGTGGTGCGCCTGCGCGACCCCGACAAGGATGTGCGCCGCGCCGCCCAGCAGGCCCGCGATGCCATCATGACCCGGCTCAACCTGCCCAAGGAGTAACCCACGAACGCCATCCCCACTCCGAATCAGAGCACCCCGCACCGAAACGCACAGCCGTACCGACGGTATGTGGCGATCGGCGACAGCTTCACCGAGGGCGTCGGCGACGACCTGCCCGACGGCCAGGTGCGCGGCTGGGCCGACCTCGTGGCGATCGGGCTGGCTGCGGCCACCCCCGAACCGGTCTCGTACGCGAACCTCGCCATCCGCGGCAAGCTGCTCGGTCCGATCGTGAGCGACCAGCTCAAGCCGGCTCTGGCGCTGAAACCCGACCTGCTCACGGTATGTGGCGGCGGCAACGACATGATGCGCCCGCGGGTGGAGATCTCCTACGTCGTCGATCTGCTCGACCACGTCGTCGAGAAGGCCGTGGCCGACGGCATCCACGTTGTGGTGCTCAGCGGCGGCAACCCGTCCAGGCACCTGCCACTGGGCTCCCTGATGCAGAAGCGCGGCGACAGGCTCGCCGAGGCCGCCAGGGAGACCTTCGGCAAGCCCGGCGTGACCCTGGTCGACAACTGGATCGATACCGAGCTCATGAACGGCCGGTTCTGGTCGGCCGACAAGTTGCACCTGAACGCCCGCGGGCACACCAGGGTCGCGACGAATGTGCTCGCCGCACTGAACGTGCCGATTCCCGCCGGGTGGGCCCAGGGCGCGGCCGGCGAGGCCCCGCCGCGGGAACGGATCCAGGACACCGCCGCGTACTACGCCGCCTACGTGCTGCCCTGGATCGGACGCCGGCTCACCGGCCGGTCATCCGGTGACGGCCGCCCGCCCAAGCGCCCCGAGCTCACCGTCGTCGAGACACCGTAGGGCGCAGGACGGGCCGTGTGGTTGCCCACGCGGCCCGTTTTTGGTGTCGAGGACGAATCAGACCTTGCGGCCCGAGATCGTCCGGAGCAGGAAGACGATGACGGCGATCACTGCGAGGACTACACCGACCCAGAGCAGGAATTGCAGGGACTCGACGAGCCCGCCGGTGATGAGCAGGACCACGGCCACGATGGCGATGATGATGACTAGAAGATTCATGTGTCAAACCTTTCCTAGAACCGAGGGTTTCCTCGTGTTCGAGATGTTAGACCCCTCACGGCGCTGATCGCGAGCTATTTCTGAGTTTTCGTCAGCGTGTCATCACCTGGTCGGCGAGGTAGCCGCCGAATCCGCCCGGCACCCGGCCGCCCAGCCGACCAGAGGTGAGCACCGGGATCAGCGCGGTACGGCACTCCCGCGCGCCGAGGGTGCGGAGCGCCTCCACCAGCAGCACGTCCTCGTCCGAGTCGACGTCGCTGAACCCATCGGCCTGCAGGTAGCGGTCGGCGCGCACACCCAGGTTGGCGCCGTGCACGTGCGGATGACCGTCGACCAGGGTGTGCGACCCGTGCCAGCGGGCACGTTCCTGCACCGGCAGTTCGTCGTCGGGCAGCACGGTGCCGAGCACCAGTTCGGTGCCGGCCTGGGCCAGGGCCAACTGTGCCGTCAGCCAGCGCCGGGGAACCGCGGAGTCGGCATCCGTCGTGGCCACCCAGGTGTGCGCCGCCGCCGCGTCGGTCAACAGGTGGGCCACGCCCTCCCGGCGGGCCGAGCCGACCGATCCCGCCGAGCACTCCAACGCCCTGAACTGCGGCCACTGCGCCACGACCTCGGCAGACCCGTCGGTGCAGCGGTCGAGGACCACGACGACCGAGATGGCCGGGGCGTCCGTGCCGAACTCGTCCTCGACGGCCTGCACGGCGTCGGCGAGCGCGGCCAGGCACCGCGGCAGCCGGCTCTCCTCATCGCGGGCCGGGACCACCACGATGAGTCTGTCGATGCGAGTCGTCACTCCGTGAGCCCCTCTCGCTGCGCCACGGAGGGTGCCGGGGACGGCTCGTAGACCTCCAACACGAAGTCGCGCTCCACGTGCTGCACGGTGCGGTCGAGTCCGGGCAGGGCGGCGAGCGCCGCGTGCACCTCGTCGCCGCCGAGCGGGTATTCCCCCACCGGGTGCCGCCAGTGGCAGGCCACCAGAGCGCCGTTCGGGGTGAGACTTCGCCGGCACCGTTCCAGCAGCACGGCCAGGTCAGCGGGTGAGCAGTAGTAGCCGATCTCCGACAGCACCACCAGGTCGAAGGTGCCGGCCGGCCACTCGGTCGGCAGGGCGCGCCGCTCCACTGTCACGCCTGGCAGGCCGGCCAGCCGCTCGCGCGCCATGGTGAGGGCCTGTTCGTTGATGTCGGTGGCCAGGAGGGTGTCGCAGCGCTCGGCGAGGTCCCGGCTGAGCACGCCGATCGAGCAACCGAGTTCGAGGGCGGCGCCGTAGCGCGGCAGCGGCAACGCCGCAAGGGTCACGGCGCGTTTGCGGGCCTCATACCAGCGGGTTTCGAATCCCCAGGGATCCGCCGACCCCGCGTAGAACTCGTCGAAGAAGCCGGCCGTGAGGCTGGCCAGGGGCGACCCGGCGACCGGTGCTGCCGGGAGGACGTCGGCCGCGGCGCCGACGAAGACTTCATGGTCCCGCTCGAAGTGGGCGGCGAAACCCGGTTGCACGATGGCCTCGTCACCGGGCCGGTCCGACAAAGGCTGCACCTGGCTGGTGTGCGCCGCCATGGCGGTGTTCTTGCGTTCCCGGGCCGCCGCGTCGAGGTCGAGGCGGCACAGTGCCGTGCCGTCCGCACCCGTGGGCCAGACCGGGTCCTCCGGCGACGACCAGTGCCACGCCCAGATCGGGTACTCCAACAGCCTGGCGCCGGTGCGGCCGGCGACGAGGGCAGCCGCCTCGCCAGCTGCCGCGTGGTCCGGATGCCCGTCCAACCGCCACGGGGCGACGATCCAGGTCCCGCCGGCCGGCCCGGGGGCCGCCTCGTCCGCCGCAACCACCTGCGACACCGCCTCCTCCAGGCTGTTGCGGTGCTGGGACAGGTCACCGTCGGGCAGGTCGAGCAGGCGCACCGTCGCCGTCGGCGCGAGCGCCCGCACCGCGTTCACCATCTCCACCCGGCGTACCGCGGCGAGATCGGCGGGGGTCAGGGTGGGCGAACGCGGATGCGAGGCCTCACCGTTCGTTGCGGCGATCACCGTGATCGCCAGCCCGAGCTGCCCGGCGACGGCGATCAGCCCACCGGCACCGAGGGACTCGTCATCGGGGTGGGCGGCCACCACGATCAGCCGGGCACAACCCTCCAACGTGAGCGGCCGGTTCCGGTCCGACCAGTCGGCCTCGTCCCAGCGCCGTTCACTGGTACCGCCCGTGTCGTGCGTGAAGCTCACCACGAGGCCGCCTCCTCCGCGAGCAGGCGGCGGCCTAACGCCGCATCGTCTCGCTCCGCGTGGTGCTGGCGAACGTACAGAGTGAGATCGGCCACCCGGCGGGCGTGCCGGGCATCCAGGGCGAGCGGGGCCGGGCCGAGCGCGTGCCCGACCCTGCCGAGCACCTCGTCCACGGTACGCGCGACGAGGCCGCGCACCCGGGCGGCGAGCAGCCCGCCGGCCGTGCCTTCTGCCTCACCCCGATCGATCGCCGCGGCCGCGGCAGCCAGCGCCGCGCCCGCGCCCATCAGGGCCAGGTCCACGGCGCCCAGCTGGGACAGCAGGATCTGGTCGGGTTCACGCCGCTCTGCCGCCTGCCGCAGCTGCCGGGCCACGCCAACGGCGCCGCCCCACCAGCAAGCGGCCACCTGAATGCCGCCCCAACTGAAACCCGGCCGAGTGAGGTACCAGCCGTCGTCACCGACGGGCACCGCCGGGACACCGGTGAAGTCCACCGGACCGCTGGGCACCTGGCTGAGTCCGGTCGCGAACCAGGCGTCCTCCTGCACCGCGACGCCGGCATCGGCCAGGTCCACGGCGAAGAGCCGCCGACGGGCCGGCTGCTCACCGTCCGGCGTGGTGTGCGCGGTCACGAGCGCGTGGCTGAGCGAGCCGGCCAGCGAGCACCAGGGCTTCCGGCCGCTCAGCTGCCAGCCTCCCGGGCTGCGGGTGGCGCCGACCCGCAGGCCGGGGCCCTCCGCCGCGAAGACGCCCCAGCTGCTCGGCTCCGCGCCGCCCGCGCCCGGCAGGGTGGCGACCGCCTCGGCCGTGCCGCCCGGCGCCTGCTGCATGATCGTGAGGGCATCGGTATGCGCCTCGAGCACCCGGGCGGCCGTGAGGTCGGCCGCCGCCACGGTGGCGAGCGCGTCGAACAGGGCATCGGTGCGGCCGGAGCCGGGGTGTGGCAGGGTCCCGGCCGACGCGACGGCGAACCGGATGGCCCGCTCCGCGTTACCGTCCACCGCCCAGGCGGCCTCGACGAGGTGGGCCAGCCGCTCGAGATCCTCCGGCGGCCGGGAGCCGCGGCTCCTGCTCACTCCCCCGACGGTCAGCACTGCGGGTGCGGCCGCGGGGCCTGGCTGCGTCGTCATGGCTCTCCCCCTGATCCGGCACGGCGGCAGCCCGGAGCATCCGGGGCCGCGTGGCGATACGTGTCAGATCATCCTGCCAAACATCACACCATGCGACGGCAGGAATCCGTGCCCGACACCTTTCGAAGACGGAAGAACGGGGATACCATCCCCCATACGGGGGTGTTCCCCGAAGTGTGACCCTGAGGCACCGTTGATAGGGCCCGACCGAGGTCACACCCGAAACACCACCGCATGGGGCGGGCCGTCATCGGGGTGGCCTGCCCCTTCCTCTGCCCATCGGGGCTTCCGTCCCCGTTGAGCCCCGCCCGGCAACTCCGAGGCGAGCGCGGCGGGTGGATGCGCGCGGCGGCGAGTGCGGAGGCGCGGGAGGATGCCGCTCACGGGCGGGCGGGTCACGTGCCGCTATGCGGGTGGCGTGCCACCCGCATAGCGGCGTCTGACCCGCACACCTCAGCCGACGCCGCGAAGCCGCCGTGCCGGGCGCGCCGCCGCCACCCCGCTGCTAGACCGGCACCGCCGCGGTCCCCCGCGTGAGCTCAGTCACCCGCTCGATCTGGCTCTGCACCAGGCGAGCATCCGCCACCGTCACACGGTGCACGGCACTGGTGATGGTGATCTGCGCGAGGGTCTGCTTGTCGGCGCAGGAGGCGCCCACCCACAGGTCCACCTGGCCGGGCTCGACGATGCGCTCGTGCCGGAGGCCGGTGAACGCCAGCCGGGCCGTCGGAACGGCGAAGCGCACCACGACCTCCTCGCCGGGCTCGAGAGTGACGCGGTGGTAGCCCAGCAGCTGGGCGACCGGCCGGGTGACGCTGGCGTGCACATCCCGCGCGTATAGCTGCACGAGATCGGTGCCCGCCCGCTCGCCGGTGTTGCGGATGCGCACACTCGCCGAGAATGTGCCGCCGGCCGCGACCTCGGCGTCGGCCACCAGGCCGGTGCGGTCGAAGGTGGTGTAGCTCAGCCCGTGCCCGAACGGAAGCACCGGGGTGCTGTCCACACTGGTCACGTCAGACGGGCCACCCAGGATCGGGTGCAGGTAGGAGTAAGGCTGCGCGCCGGCAGACCTGGGCAGCGACACGGGCAGGTGCCCGGTCGGCGAGACCGCGCCGGACAGCACCGACGCGATCGCGACTCCACCCTCTTCACCGGGGAAGAACGCCTGCAGCACCGCCGCGGGCGCGTGCGGGCCGTCGACGGCCCACGCCACGGCATACGGCCGGCCCGTCATCAGCACCATCACCACGGGAGTGCCCGTCGCGACCAGCGCCTCCACGAGTTCACGTTGAACCCCGGGCAGCTCGAGGCTTTCCGCGTCGTTGCCCTCACCCACGGTGCCACGACCGAAGAGGCCGGCCCGGTCGCCCACGACGACCACGGCCACGTCGGCGGCGCGAGCCGTCTCGACGGCGGCGGCGATCGCGGATGCGTCGGACCCCTCTACCTCGCAGCCCTGGGCCCACACGACCTCCGCCGAGGGGAACTCCTGCTGGAGCGCCTCCAGCACCGTGGGCATGGTCAGGTCCGCCGGCACGTCAGGGTGGTGCGCCAGCACGTGGTTCACGAACGAGTAGCAGCCCATCAGGGCCTCGGTCGAGTCGGCGTTCGGGCCGAGCACCGCGATGGTGCCTGGGCCCCGATCGCCGGTGCCCAGGAGCGGAAGGACGCCGTCGTTGGTGAGCAGGATCAGGGATTCCTCGGCCAGAACCCGCGCCACCCGCCGGTGCTCTGGCGAGTCCAGGTCGATCTCGGTGGGCGCCATGGTGAAGGTCTCATCGAGCAAGCCCAGGTCTTCCTTCTGCGAGAGCACCCGCAGCACGGCCCGGTCGATGAGCGCCTCATCCGTCAGCCCGGCACGCACCCGCTCGGCCAGTGGCGCGAGGAAAGCGTCGCCGGTGGGCAGCTCCACATCGATCCCCGCGATCAGGGCGAGTTCCGCGGCCTCGCCGCGGTCGGCGGCGACGGCGTGCATCAGCTGCAGGAATGCCACCGAGAAGTAGTCGGACACCACGACACCGTCGAAGCCCCACCGGTCGCGGAGGATCTCGGTGAGGTACTCCGGGGTGGCGCCCACGGGTGCGCCGTCGATCTCGGCGTACGAGTTCATCACCGACCGCACCCCGCCGTCGAGCACGGCCATCTCGAACGGGGGCAGGAACACGTCGTTGATCTCCCGCGACCCGGCGTGCACCGGGGCGTGGTTCCGGCCGGCCTGCGTGGCCGAGTAGCCCACGAAGTGCTTGAGGGTGGCGTGCACCCCGGCCGACTGCAGACCGGTGACGTAGGCGGTGCCGATGGTCCCGACCACATAGGGATCTTCGGCGATGCACTCGTCGACCCGGCCCCAGCGGGGGTCGCGGATCACGTCGAGCACCGGGGCGAGCCCCTGGTGGATGCCGAGCTGCTTCATCGATCCGCCGATCAGGCGGCCCATCTCCTGCACCAGGGCGGGATCGAACGCGGCCCCCCAGGCGAGCGGGGTGGGGAACGTCGCGGCTTTCCACGCCGCGAGTCCGGTCAGGCACTCCTCGTGCACGATGGCGGGGATGCCGAGCCGGGTCTCTCCGGTGAGGCGGCGTTGCTCCGCCCAGAGCCACTCGGCCCGCTCCACGGGGTCGACCGGCCGGGTGCCGTACACCCGGGTGAGGTGGCCGAGCCCGTGCTGCGTCGCCTCGTCGTATTTCGTCGAGGTGGCCATTTCCCCGGCAAGGGGGGCGACGACCTCACCGCCCTGGTCGACCCAGTAGCCGACGAGCTGGGCAAGCTTTTCTTCGAGGGTCATCCGAGCGTGCAGTTCGCGCACTCGGTCGGATGCCTGGGGCAGTTCTGGGTTAGTCACAACGATCTCTTTCTACTTCTTCAACGTCGACGAATCAGGCTGCACGTGTCGCGGGCAGCCGATCAACCCTTGACCGCGCCGGTCAGCCCGCCGACGATGCGGCGTTCGAACAGGGCGAAGAACACCAGCGCCGGAATCATGGACAGCGAGGTGAAGGCCAACACCTTTGCGGTATCCACCGAGTACTGCGACGCGAACGATTGCACACCCAGCGGCAGGGTGAACACGGCGTCGTTGTTCAGGATGAACAGGGGCAGCAGGTAGCTGTTCCAGCTGGCGATGAACGCCAGGATTCCCACGGTGATGACGCCGGGCATGGCCAGCGGCACGATCATCCGCCAGAAGAAGCCGAGCCGGCTGCAGCCGTCGATGAACGCGGCCTCCTGGATCTCATCGGGGATGGCCCGGAGGAACGGCACCAGGATGATGATGGTCGTCGGCAACGCGAACGCGATCTGCGGCAGGATGACGCCGCCGAGCGAGTTCATCAGGCCCAGGTTCTTCACCACCAAGTAAAGCGGGGTGATGGCCACCGTCATGGGAAACATCAGACCGGCCGCGAAGGTGGCGTAGAGGATGCCCCGGCCGCGGAACTTGTACCGGGCCAGCACGTAGCTGGCCATCAGGCCGAGCACCACGACGCCGAGAGTGGTGGCGAACCCGGCGATCAGGGAGTTGCCCACCAGCCGCCAGAACGTGCCACCGGTCAACACGTCGAGGTAGTTGCCGATGTTCCAGACGCTCGGCCAGCCGGACGGGTCTGTGGTGATCTGGGCGTTGGTGCGGAACCCGCCGATGATGATGAAAAGCACCGGGGCGAGCATCAGGCCGATCACCAACACCGCGACGACGTAGGCGACGGGAGTGCCCCAGCGCCGGCTCGTCTTGATCGGGGCCGGCGGGTTGGCCGGCGGCAGCGCCACAGCGGGCGTCGTGAGCGCGGTCATTTGCTCGTCCCCTTCTCGGTGATTGCGCCTTCGGTGTCCCGACTCAGCACGAAGCGCTGATAGATCAGCGCGACGACGAGGGAGATCAGGAAGAGCACGACGGCGACGGCGTTTCCGTATCCGTAGTTGCCGGCGTTCCGGCCGTTGGCGACGAGGTAGGTCGCCATGGTCGACGTGCCCGCGGTTGACGCGATGTACTGACCCCAGATGATGTAGACGAGGTCGAAGAGCTGCAGGGCGCCGATGATCGACAGGAACGCCCAAATACGCAGGGTGGGAGCGAGCAGCGGCAGGGTGATGTGCCGTTGGATCTGCCAGAACGAGGCACCGTCGATGGCCGCGGCCTCCGGCAGTTCCTCCGGAATGCCCTGCAGACCGGCGAGGAAGAGGATGACGGCGAAGCCGACGTACTTCCAGGTGATGATCACCATGAGGGTCCAGATGGCGATGTCAGGGTTCGACAGCCAATCCTGGGTGAAAGCGCCCAACCCGAGCTTCTCCAGCATGCCGTTGACCGCGCCGTTGGACTGCAGCATCAGGCTCCAGCCGGTGCCGACGACAACCTCGGAGATCACATACGGCACGAAGATCAGCACCCGGATGAGGGACTGCCCGCGGAGTTTGCGGTTGAGAAGCAGCGCGAGGAGGATCGCGACCGGCCCCTGGAGCACGAGAGAGAGAACGACGATGACGCCGTTGTGGGTGAGGGCTTCCTGGAACGTGGGGTCCTGGAGGATCGTGACGTAGTTGCGGAACCCAACGAAGTCGGTCGGCGGGCCGTAGCCCTGCCAGCTGAAGAAGCCGTAGTACGCCGCCATCACGACGGGGAAGATCACGAAGCCGAGGAAGACGATGAGAGCGGGACCGACGAGGACCGCGATCTCGACTCTGGCCCCGATCGAACTGCTGCGGCGGCGCCGCACGGGCGGGGCCACGGGCGTGGTGCCCGTGGCCCCACCGCTCGCGAGATCCACCTCTAATCGCGTCGGAGTGTTCTCGCGAACTGACATGAGTGGTGCCTAGGCCTTCTTGGCCGCGTCGTTCACAGCCTGGATCAGCTGCTCCGGGCTGCCCTTGCCCGCCAGCAGGTCGACAACGCCGACGTTCAGCGCGTTTCCGACGTTCTGGCCGTAGACGGTGTCAAGCCACTGCGAGACGTACGGGGCCGCGTTGTAGGCCGCGATGATTTCCTGCAGGTAGGGCTCGGTGACGGCTTCCTGCGCCACGGTGTTCACCGGCGGGGCATTGAATGCCGCGTAGTACTCCTTCTGCACATCGGCGCTGCCGATGTAGTTGAGGAAATCGAGGCACTCAGCGGGAGCGTCGACCGAGCAGGAGTAGCCGTCCACGCCACCGAGGATCGAGCCGGGCTCGCCCTCGCCGCCGTCAACCTCGGGGAACGCGAACCAGGACAGGTCGGCCAGCGGCTTCTCATCCGGGGTCAGCGATGCGATCACGCCGGGGTTCCAGGCGCCCATGAGTTCCATCGCTGCCTGGTGGTTGGCCAGGAGGCCGGCGGAGCTGCCGGCGCCCTGCTGGGCGGCGGTGGTCAGGAAGCCTTGGTTGTAGGGCTCGGTGGCGGCGAAGCTCTCGAGGTCTTCACCGGCCTTGATCCAGCAGTCATCCGAGAAGTCCTTGGTGTCTGCGGCCTCGGCCAGGACATCGGGGCTGCATTCGCGCAGCGCGAAAAAGTAGAACCAGTGCGCGGCGGGCCAGGCGTCCTTGGCGCCGAGTGCGATCGGGGCGACCCCGGTGGTCTTGAGCTTTTCGACCGCGGTTTCGAGGTCGGTGATCGTGGCCGGCGCTTCGGTGATACCCGCGGCGTCGAAGAGGTCCTGGCTGTAGAAGATGCCGCCGGGGAGCACGGCGACCGGCATCGCGTATACCTTGTCTTCGAGGCTGTTCGCGATGAACGAGCCATCGGGGATCTCCTCATGCACCTGGTCGGAGATGCCATCGGTGATGTCCATCAGCTGGCCGGCCGCGACCATGGCCGCCATCTTGCCGCCACCGCGCTGCAGGAAGATGTCGGGTGCGTCGCCGGAGTTCAGCGCGGTCTGCAGCTTGCCGTCCAGGTCTTCATTCTGGATCGCCTGCACGTCGATGGTGACGCCGGGGTTGTCGGCCTCGAAGTCGGCGACGGTCTTGTCCCAGAATTCCTGGCCGGGGCCGGTGGTGGAGTTCTGCCAGAGGCTCATCGTGACGTCGCCGCCCGAAGACCCTTCGTTCGAATCGGCGCTGCAGGCGGTGAGGCCCAGGGCGCTGAGGCCCAGGACCATCGTTCCCGCGAAGATCCTCTTCGCCGTGGTGGTGTGGTTCACCTTCATTGGTTCAACCTTTTCTCTTCATTGAGGGACACCATCGGTGGTCGATGGTCTTGGTGTGAAGCCGCGCCCTGACGGGCTGCTGTTCGGTTCGGACTCCGACAGGGCTGCCCTGTAGGTTCCGGATGGCCTCAGTGTCACAGCGGAAAAATAGGGTGTCAAACGTTTTCGAAATCATTTTCCAAATCGCCCTATGCTGAACCCATGACTCCCCGTGCCACGATCCACGATGTCGCCGCAGCGGCCGGCGTTTCGGTAGCGACGGTCTCCAAGGCCGTGAACGGGCGGTACGGCATCTCGGCCGCGACCACCGCCAGGGTGCTCGATGTGGTGCAGCAGCTGGGCTATGAGTCCAGCCTCGTGGCCAGCAGCATGCGTTCCCGCCGCACCAGCGTCATCGGCATCCTTGTCGCCGACTTCGAGCCGTTCAGCGCCGAGATCCTGAAGGGCGTCGGCGTGGCCCTGGCGGATTCCCGCTACGACCTGCTCGCCTACAGCGGCTCCAGGCAACGGGAGACCAACGGCTGGGAACGGCGCTCCCTGAGCCGGCTCAGCGGGACGCTGATCGACGGGGCCATCATGGTCACGCCCACCGTCGACACCACCTCAGCGGAAATCCCCGTGGTGGCGATCGACCCGCACACCGGCCGGGCCGACCTCCCCACCGTGGAGTCGGACAGCTTCGGCGGTGCCCTGCAGGCCACCCGTTACCTGATCGAGCTCGGCCATCGCCGGATCGGCTTCCTGGCCGGCCGACCCGACCTCCGCAGCGCCACCCTCCGCGAGGCCGGATACCGGCAGGCCCTCGCGGATGCGGGCATCCAGTTCAACCCCGCCCTGGTTCGGGTCGGGTTGTACAAGCGGGAGACGGCCAAGGCGCCCGCCGCGTCGCTGCTGTCGATGACGGACCGCCCGACGGCGGTGTTCGCCGCGAACGATCTCTCGGCGATCGCGATCATCCAGGTCGCCGCGGAGCTCGGACTCGACGTGCCGCGCGACCTCTCGGTGATCGGTTTCGACGACATTCCAGAGGCCTCCCAGATGAACCCGGCGTTGACCACCATCCGTCAGCCGATGAAAAAACTCGGCGCCACCGCGGCAGGGATGCTCGTCTCGCTGCTGAACGGCGAGATACTGCCGCAGAACCACATCCGGCTGCCGACCGGGCTCGTGCGCCGGGCGACGACGGCGCCGCCCCAGATCTGAGTGCTCGACGTCATGGAGTCCCTGCAACGCGCGGCCTCGGAGGGCCGCCGCGTGGACGTAACAACCGCCGCCGACCGACCTGCCTCCGTACCGCTGACGCCCCGTGCCGAGTGGCTCGGGGCGGTCCAGAAGGGGCGCCGAGTGTGAAACCCGAGGTGGCCGACGTGGGGCTCTGGCATCCCCTCGAGTCGAGCCGTTGCCACCGGCCCGGGCCGTCGGAGCCCCTCGTAGTGGGACCTGACCCGACGCGCGCGCGTCGGTAGCGTGAGGAGCATGTTCGGACGACGTAAGCCACCCCCACGGGAACAGCCCGCAGAGTCGCTCGAAAGCCCCGGCACCCAGGCGCTCATGCGCCATGTGCAATCGCAGCTCGCCGAGAAGCCGCTGCTCGGTGCGCAGATCGCGGGCAAGGAGATCTATCAGAACATCCTCACCATGGTCAAAGACGAACGCGGGGTGCAGATCGAGGTCGTCGCGACAATTCTCGGCGGCCTCGCCGGGCGCGCGTGCCTGATCGCCGGCCTTTCGGGGCAGGCGGGCACCGATCCGACACTCAACAGGCTGACCCTCAACACCATCAGCACCAAGGACGGCGGCACCTACCTTGCCGGCGACGCGATAAACCGGCAGCTCGCCGAGCGCCAGTACTCGGTGTTCGCGCTCATCGTTGGGTACCTGCGAAGCGTGGGAGAGCCGATCCCCGAGGCGCGCGAGTACTTCGTGCACAGCGCGCAGTCGTTGGGTGGGCCGGCCTTCGGGGTGCCGCGTTTCGCTCCCGGGACGGGAGTCCCCTCCACGCCTCTCGAGTACGCCGACGCACTGTGGCCCAACGTCAGCGGCTCGCTGCGACGCTACGCTCCCGACCCGCAGCTCTGGCCGACGTCGTACGGCATAGCTATCCAGCTGATGCTCGAGATGGCCAAGACTTCTGGCCTCGACCTCCAGGTGCTCGTGCGCGTCGTCATGGATAGCGCACTCGCCGTCTCCAAGGTCCCGCTGAAAGTACCTGCCGCGTAAGGCAGCGCCCACCTGGGATTCGCCGCGGTACCGGACGAGACGCCTGCGGATCGCGGGTTCTGTGGCGGGATCCCTGGCTGCTGCTGCGAGAATGCGCGAAAAGAAGAAAGGCCCCGTGACCGGACAAATTCCTGGTCAAAGGGCCTTTATGTGTAGCGGGAGCGGGAATTGAACCCGCGACACCACGATTATGAGCCGTGTGCTCTAACCAACTGAGCTACCCCGCCTTAGACCTTCAGAGCCTAGCTCTCAAGCCTGAGCCCCCTGTGGGAATCGGACCCACTACCTCTTCCTTACCAAGGAAGTGCTCTACCAATGAGCTAAGGGGGCAAAACCTCAAACATCTGAAGCTGAACCGTGCTTTTGGCAACCGGTAAACATTATCACCTCGCGAGACCCCTCGGTGACACAGCGGGGCCATCCGGGGCAATTATGACGCCGGGCAGCACCCAGGCCGTGAAGGATGCGCCCGTGGCGACCAGCCGGACCCCGGTGTCGGAGACCGTGCAGACAGCCGTTCCGGCCTCGGGCGGCAGCTCGCCGGCACGGCCGCCGACCGGCAGCACCCAGTCGGGCAGGGTCACCTCTGCGGCGGCCCGGGTGGCCAGCAGCAACACCGACTCGTGCCCGGTCTCCCGCACGTAAACGAGCGCGTCATCGCCCACGTGCAGCCAGCGCAGTCCGCCGGTGCTGAGTGCCTCGTGGGCACGGCGCAGGCCGATCAGTGACGCGTACAGGTCGATGGTCGCGGCGACGGGCGGCTCGGCCGCGCTGGGCCACGGCATCGGGGTGCGGGAGTGTTCGCCGTCGACGCCGGTCAGGCCGAATTCATCGCCGGCGAAGACCACCGGGATGCCCGGCAGGGTCACCGAGAGGCCCAGGGCGACCGGCACTGCGTCGGCGTCGGCGTGGGTGCGGAACCTGGCCGTGTCGTGGGTGTCGAGGGCGTTCATGGTGGCCAGCCGGGTGCGCCACGGGAACCCGGCGGCGAAGCGGGTGTGCGCCCGGTGGAACTGCTCGCCGGTGTGCGCCGGGATGCTGCCCAGCGGCAGCCCGAAGAAGGAGGGCACCGGGTCGGGCCGGCACAGCCACGACCACAGCGGCCGGGTGAAGTTGGCGTAGGTCATCGCACCGTGCCAGGCGTCGCCCTGGAAGTCGCCGGAGGCGTCGTTGGTGAATTCGCCGAGCAGGATCGTGTCGGGGTTCACCTCGATCATGGTGCGGCGGATGGCCTGGCGCACCTCGGCGTTGAGGTCTTCGTCGCCGAGTCGGCCGGTCATGTTCGCCACGTCGATGCGCCAGCCGTCCAGATGGAATGGCGGCTTGAGCCATTTGGCCACCACCGAGTCGGGGCCGTCGATGAACCGGCGGCGAAGCTCCCTTGAGTTCCAGTTGAACTTGGGCAGCTCTGGCACCCCCAGCCAGGACTGGTAGTCGCGCTGCTCGGGGTCGAGCCAGTAGTAGAAGGCGCTCTCCGGAGCCGCCGGGGTGTGGTGCGCGGCCTGGAACCACTCGTGGCCGTGGCCGGAGTGGTTGGCGGTGAGGTCGCCGATCACCCGCAACCCGCGGGCGTGCGCGGCTTCGACGAGCCGGATCAGCGCCGCGTCGCCGCCCAGCTGCGGGTCGACCTCGGTGAAACTGGCCGCGTCGTAGCGGTGGTTGGAGCGGCCGGGGAACACCGGCGTGAGGTAGAGCAGGGTCACACCGAGACGCTCGAGGTGGTCGAGGTGCTCGGTGATGCCGTCGAGGTCGCCGCCGTAGAACTGGTGCGAACGGCCTGGCGGGAGCTGGTCGACGGCGTCGTTCCACTCGGCCGGAATCGCCCAGTCCGGCGCCTCGCGGTGATCGGCGGCGGCGGACCGCGCGAACCGGTCGGGGAAGACCTGGTACATGATGCTGGTCGCCGCCCAGTCCGGCGGGGCCGGGTGGGCGACGAGCTTGAAGTCCTCGGAGTCGAGGGTTTCGATGTCGTGCAGACCGCTGGCGTTCAGCCACCAGTGGCCGCCGTCGGCCATGCCGAGCAGGAACCTGTAGCCGTGCACCGGGTTCTCCACCACCAGGTCCGCGGCCCACCAGGCGTAGCCGTGGTCCGGCGCGCCGGCGCCCCCGAGCCGCCGGGCGTCTTCGAAGCGCGGTTCCCGGTCGGGGTTGGCCCGGGTACGCACCGTCGCCACGTCCCCGAAGGCGGTCGGGATGCGCAGCCGCACGGTGACGGTGTCGCCGAGGGCCGGCGCCTGGGTTGAGACGTAGAGCGGCGAGCCGTCATGGTGCGGAAGGGCGAGGAGCGGCTTGGGGCTGTGCGGGAGCAGGCGGTGCGGGAGCGGCTGGTGCGGGAGCATCCGGCGGTTACTTGACCGATCCGGCCGTCAGGCCGCCGACGATGTACTTCTGCAACCAGAGGAACAGCGCCATCACGGGCAGGGCCGCGAGCACCGCGCCGGCCGCGAAGACCGAGTAGTTGCTCGAGAACTCCTGCGAGACGAACTGGTAGAGGCCCACCGCGAGGGTCTGCTTCTCGGGCGTGATCAGCACGATGCTGGCGATCACGAACTCGTTGGTGGTGCCCACGAACGACAGCAGTCCGACCACGGCGAGGATGGGCGCGACCAGGCGCAGGATGATGGTGAAGAAGATCCGGGCGTGGCCGGCGCCGTCGAGCTTGGCGGCCTCGTCGATGGAGGCCGGGATCGTGTTGAAGAACCCGTACATCAGGTAGGTGTTCACGCCGAGCGCGCCGCCGAGGTACACCATGATCAGGCCGATCTGGGTGTCCAGGCCGATGGCCGGGAAGATGTCGGAGATGCCGTTGAGCAGCAGGAAGATCGCCACCACGGCGAGCAGCTGCGGGAACATCTGCACGAGCACCAGCATCAGCAGGCCCGCCCGGCGGCCGGTGAAACGCATCCGCGAGAACGAGTACGCGGCCAGCGCGCCGAGGAACACGGTGCCGGCGGAGGTGATGCCGCCGATCAGCAGGGTGTTGCCGTACCAGGCCGCGTACGGCTGCTGCGGCAGGTTGAACAGGGTGACGTAACTGCCCAGGTCCACCTCGCTGAACAGGCCGTTGGCGGTGATCAGGGTGCCGCCGGGGTGCAGCGACGCGGAGAGCACGTAGAGCAGCGGGAAGGCGGAGAAGACCACCATGACAGCGCCGACCAGGTGGCGCCAGCCGGTGGCGCGGAACCACCGGCCGAAGTTGAAGGGCTGCTTGACGGGGATGTATTCCTGGTTGTCCGGGGCTGCGATGTTCGGGGCGATGGTCATCTCAGTTCAACTCCTCTAGCGCCTTGGTCTGTTTGAAGCTGATGATCGACACGAGGGCGACGAGCACGAAGATCAGGATCGAGAAGGCGCTCGCGAGTCCGTAGTCCCGGTTGGCGCCGACGAACGCAACCTTGTAGACCATCGAGATGAGGATGTCGGTGGCTCCGACGTTCACCCCCGCTGTCACGTCTCGCGGCCCACCGTTGGTGAGCATGTAGATGAGGTTGAAGTTGTTGAAGTTGAATGCGAACGAGGCGATCAACAACGGGGAGACCGAGACGAGCAGCAGCGGCAGCTTGATCAGCCTGAACACCTGCCAGGGCTTGGCGCCGTCGACGGTGGCCGCTTCCTGCAGTTCGTCGGGGATGGATTGCAGTGCTCCGGTGCAGACCAGGAACATGTAGGGGAAGCCCAGCCAGAGGTTCACGAAGATGATGCTGAACTTCGCCAGCCACTCGTTGGTGAGCCAGGGAATCTCCGCCCCGCCGAACAGGACCTGGTTGATGAAGCCGAACTGCGGGTTGAGCATGCCCGCCCAGACCAGTGCCGAGAGGAAGGCGGGGAAGGCGTAGGGCAGGATCATGACGACGCGGTAGACGTTGCGGCCGCGCATCCGCAGATCGTTGAACACGATCGCCAGGAACAGGCCGAGGGCGAAGGTGGTGGCCACCGACAGGAACGCGAAGGCGAAGGTCCACAGGGTCACGCTGATCAGCGGACCGCGGATGGAGTCGGTGCCGAATGCCTTGGCGAAGTTGGCCAGGCCCACTTCCACCTTCCAGCCGGGCTGCAGGTCGGCGCCGTCTTCGGCGATGAACGAGCCCTGGGAGGGGTCTTCGGTGTAGACGACACCGGTGCTGGCGTCGGTCATGGTGCCGGCCGCCTCGTCGTAGACGAGGTCGGAGAGGTAGAGGTAGGCGGCGGAGCCGTCCGGGGTGCGCAGGCTGCCGTCGTTGGGGTCGTCGGAGACGGGGACCGCGAGAGCGGCGATGGCCTCCTGGTTGTTCACGATGTCGGAGAAGTTCAGCGTGGTGTAGCCGGGCAGGGCGATGGCCTGGCCGGAGGCATCCGTCTCGGCATCCGAGACGCGCTCAAGGGGCGCGTCCGGGTTGCCGACGCTGATCTCGCCGTCGGGGTCGGTGACCAGGAAGCTGTAGGCGCCGGCCTGTTCGAGCACGGTGACGGCGTAGCTGGGTGAGTCCGGCACGCGTTCCTGCGAGGAGAGGATCAGCGAGTTGACCGCGTCTTCTTTGGTGCTGTTGTGGCCCGTGCCGTAGTTGGTGAAGGCGATGTAGCCGGAGTAGCCGATGACGAAGATCTGGAAGATGATCAGGAAGATCAGACCCGGCGTGAGGTATTTGGCCGGGAGGCCCTTGGCGCGGAAGTAGATCCCGTTGACGACGATGGTGACCAGCAGCACGAGGCTGAAGACCAGCCAGTCCTGCTTGATGAAGAGCACGAAGAGCGCGTAGACGCTGATCGCGTCGACGATGCCGAGCAGCAGTACCTTGACCAGCAGCACCTTGATGCCCGCGGATGCGGCTTCGGCGATGCGGCCCGCCTGCCGGGATTTCTTGGCGGCGACGATCTGGGCCCGATCGCGCTCGGTTCCGGGGGTAGTCATCATTGTCTGCTCTCTAGCCGCCAGGCGGTGATCGTGCGGGTGCTGCGTGCGGATGGTGCGGTGCGCCCGACCCGGTGGGGCCGGGCGCACTCGGTGGTGCTGGTTATTCGATGGCGGAGGCGATGTCCGCGGTCATCTTCTGCCACAGCTGCACCGGGTCACCCTGGTTGCTGATGATCGCAGCCTCGGTGACGCCCCAGAACTGCCAGACCTTGCCCATCTGTGGGATGTTGGGCATCGGCACGGCGGTGGCGCCGACGGCGCCGAATCCGGCGGTGATGGGGTCGGAACTGGCGGCCTCGAACGCGGCGGTCAGTGCCGGCGGACGTCCACCGACCTCGTAGAGTGCGGTCTGCACGTCTTCGCTGCCGATGTAGTTCACCAGGAACTCGTTCGCCGCGATGGCGTTCTTGGTCTTGGCGCTCACCATGAAGCCCGCCACGCCCACGAAGGGCTGGGCAGCCTGGCCACCGGCCGACGGCACGGCGTCAACGGACACGTCGATGCCGGCAGCCTGGGCGTCCGGCACGTTCCACGGTCCGGTCAGAAGGAACGGCGAGGCACCGGCGTAGAACTTCTCCTTGGCGATGTCGCCCGTGAGGTTCACGCTCATGCGGCCTGCCGCACCCTCGGCGGCGAGCCAGGTGGCGAAGGCCTCTCCGCCGGCGTTGCCGACGGTGAGGTCATCGGGGTTGTAGCTGCCGTCGGCATTGGTGCCGAACACCGGGGCCCCGAAGGAGGTCTGGAACGGGTACAGGTGGTACGGGTCGGCCTCGGGGCCGATCTGTACCAGGTAGGGGAATTCGGTTCCCGCGGCGACGCCGGCGGCGGTCATCTCGTCGAAGGTGGCCGGGGCGGTGGGGGCCAGCGCGGTGTTGCGCAGCAGGGCGATGTTCTCGATGGAGTACGGAACGCCGTAGGTCGTGCCCTCGTAGCTCATGGCGGTGACGGCGACCTGCTGGTAGTCGGCCGCGGTGTCGCCGAGCTCGACGGGCTGCACAACGCCGTTGCTGACGAAGTTACCGAGCCAGTCGTGCGCGGCGACGGTGATGTCCGGCCCCTTGCCGGTGGGGACCTGGGCGATGAACTCTTCCTGGATCTTCGCGAAGTCCTTCTGCACCAGCTTGACCTCGACGCCGGACTCCTTGGTGAAGGCCGCGGCGGCGTCCTTCAGCACGGCGGCGCGGTCGGCGTCCACCCACACTGTCAGGGCGCTGGAGTCGGCCTCCGACGAGGTGTCGCCCGAGTTCGAACCGGCCGAGCAGCCGGCCAGGGCCAGGGACGCTGCGACGGCAATTGCGCCGGCGGCCAGCAGGCCATTCTTCTTCACCATCATTGGTGTGCCTTTCATAATCAACATTGACATTTTGTGCAAGCGGTTACATGTATACCTGCCATTTCCTCGATTGGCAACCCAGTGTGTGGTTATCGACAGCTCTGATGCCACATTCGCCAGCAACGTTTGTGGAAGCGCTTGCATGCATCTCAAAATGCCGTAGTGTGTCCGTCATGACAGGCACAGAGTGGTGGCGTAACGCCGTTATCTATCAGATCTACCCACGGTCGTTCGCTGACGCGAACGGCGACGGCATGGGCGACCTCGCCGGCATCCGCTCCAGGCTGCCGCAGCTCGCCGAATTGGGGGTGGACGCCATCTGGCTGTCACCCTTCTACACGTCGCCGCAGCGCGACGCCGGCTATGACGTCTCCGACTACTGCGATGTCGATCCCCTGTTCGGCACCCTGTCCGACTACGACAAGATGCAGGCCGCCGCGCACGACCTGGGCATCCGGGTGATCGTCGACATCGTGCCGAACCACTCCTCGAGCGACCACCCGTGGTTTCAGGCCGCACTGGCCGCCGGCCCCGGCAGCGAAGAGCGCGGCCACTACATCTTCCGCGACGGCCTGGGCGAGAACGGTGAGCTTCCGCCGAACAACTGGGAGTCCGTGTTCGGCGGCAACGCCTGGACCCGCACGACCGACCCGGACGGCACCCCCGGCCAGTGGTACCTCCACCTCTTCGACACCACCCAGCCCGACTTCGACTGGGACAACGAGTGGGTGCGCGCCGAGTTCCGGGATGTGCTTCGCTTCTGGCTGGACCGCGGCGTCGACGGATTCAGGGTGGATGTCGCCCACGGCATGATCAAGGCCAAGGGCCTGCCCGACTACACCCCGCCCGTCGACGGCGGCAGCATGGGCGGCGCGACCACCGCGCTCGAACCCGGCGTTGTGGCGGAGCCCGTCGCCGGAGCCCCGTATTGGGCCCAGGACGGCGTGCACGACATCTACCGCGACTGGCGCATCGTGCTCGACGAGTATGACGGTGACCGGATCCTGGCCGCTGAGGCCTGGGTCGACCCGCTCGAGCGGGTAGCGCAGTGGGTGCGTCCGGATGAGATGCACCAGGCCTTCAATTTCGCCTACCTGGAGACGCCGTGGCAGGCTCCCGCGCTCCGCCGCGTGATCGACGATTCGCTCGCCGCGTTCAGCTCCGTTGGCGCGCCGAGCACCTGGGTGCTCTCCAACCACGATGTCGTGCGCCACGCGTCCAGGCTCGCGCTCACCGCCGACAACCTGCAGGGTCACGGCATCGGCCCGAACACCGTCGGCCTGCCGGACACCGAGGTGGGACTGCGTCGCGCCCGCGCCGCATCCGCCCTGATGCTCGCGCTGCCGGGGTCGAGCTACATCTACCAGGGCGAAGAACTCGGCCTGCCCGAGGTCATCCACCTGCCCGATTCGTCGCGGGAGGACCCCACCTGGTTCCGCACCAACGGTGAGCGCTACGGCCGCGACGGCTGCCGGGTGCCCATCCCGTGGGAAGGCGCCGAGCCGTCGTACGGCTTCGGGCCGAGCGCCCAGAGCTGGCTGCCCCAGCCCGCCGAGTGGGCCACCCTGGCCCGCGACGCGCAGGCCGGTGTGGAGGGCTCGACCCTCGAGCTCTACACCGATGCCCTCGCCCTGCGCCGCGCGAACGAACTCGGCTTCGGCTCGGTGGACTGGCTGCCCTCGCCCAGCGAGGACGTGCTCGTATTCCGCAACCGGAATGTCGTGGTGGTCGCCAACACCGGCGACCAGCCCATCGAGCTGCCCGCCGGCGATGTGCTGCTTTCCAGCGCCACCCTCACCGGGCGCACGCTGCCGGGTGACACCACGGCCTGGCTGCAGGGCTGACCACCTCGCATCACCGAGTAGTCGCCACTCCCCCGCTCGCAGCTCGCTCCCAGCGAGTACCGATGCGGGGGATGGCAGACTCGAGGTGGCCACCGGCGTTCGCTGGGCCGCCGTTGATTGGGGAGCGCTCGTGACTGACCAGGTTGTCGAATGGCCCAGTGACCTCCGGGAAATCCGGACCGAGCTCACCCGGTTCATGATGTCGTACAAGTTCGCGACCGACGAGATGATGACCAAGGTCAACATCCTCAAGGAAGAATTCAGCGCGATCCATGACTACAGCCCGATCGAGCACGTCAGCCACCGGCTCAAGTCGCCGGAGGGCATCCTCAAGAAGGCCAACCGCAAGGGTTACCCGCTGGACCTCGAGGGCATCCGCGAGAACATCCAGGACATCGCGGGCATCCGGATCACCTGCAGCTTCATCTCGGACACCTACAGGGTGCTCGAGATGCTCACCGGTCAACGGGACATCACTGTGCTGCAGGTCAAGGACTACATCAAGAACCCCAAGCCCAACGGCTACAAGAGCCTGCACCTGATCGCGGCGATCCCGGTGTTCATGTCCGACCGGGTGCAGCCCGTCACCGTCGAGGTGCAGATCCGCACCGTGGCCATGGATTTCTGGGCGAGTCTCGAGCACAAGATCTTCTACAAGTACGACGGCGCGGTGCCGACCGCGCTGGTGGGTGAGCTCAAGCAGGCCGCCGACGTGGCCAACCGGCTCGACATCGACATGGAACGCCTGCACGACCAGGTCGTGTCGTTGGGCGAAGCGTCCGAGCCCGTGACGCCGCGAGAGGCACGGCCGGCCCAGCACGGGGCGGACGGCGTCGCACCGTTCCCGCTCCCCCGGTCGCTGCTCGAGGCGTTTCTCGCCAAAGAAGCCTGACCCGGACCTCGCGAAAGCGGGCTTCTGGTCGCCTCGACGCCCGCGAAGCGGCCACCTGACCGCTCTCGCGGGATGCCTGGGGCGCGAGACCGCCGTTGATCGAGCCTGTCGAGATCAGGCGAAGCGCGAGCTAGTTGGTGTTGGCGTAGAGCCAGGCGAGCGGGTCGGTCTTGGTGCCGTTGATACCACCGAGGCGGATCTCGAAGTGCAGGTGCGGGCCCGTCGACATGCCCGTGGAGCCGACCTTGCCGAGGACCTGGCCGACCTTGACGACGTCACCGGTCTTCAGCAGCATCGAGCCGTGGATCATGTGCGCATAGACGCTGGAGACCAGCTTGCCGTCGATCATGTGATCGATGATCATGTGCACGCCGAGGCTGCCCTCGCCGTCCTCGGTGAAGCTGACCACACCGTCGGCGATTGCCTGGGTGGGGGCGCCGAGGCCGGGGTTGAAGTCCTGGCCGCCGTGGTTGACCGAGCAGCCTGCGCAGTTGCGGTAGCCGAACTGGTCGCCCACGTGCACGCCGACCGCGAACGGCCACTGGATGGTTCCGTTCGGGTTGTTGCTGAACGTGTCTTCCATACGGATGCCGCTCGCCGCCGCGACCTCGGCGATGGACTGCGACTGGTAGCTGTCCTGTTCGACGGTGATGGTGTCTGTGCCGTTGGCCAGGTTGATGACCTGGGCGGGGTCGGCGCCGCTCGTGGGCTTCTTGGCTTCGAGGGCCGCGGCCTGCACGTCGCTGGAGGACAGCAGCGCCTCGGCGGGGATCGAGGTGGCGACGGCCATCAGTGCGACGAAGGTCATCGCGATGATCGACCCACCCTTGGTGGCCAGCATGCGCATACGGTGGTGTCCCGAACGTGCCGATGCCACACCGGGCTTGGCGGAGGACGGTAGGGCCCGGGTGCGAGGAACGAAGGCGGGCAGCGTGTGCTCCGGCTCACTCGGCTCCGTGCGGGCCTGTGACGCCGCAGCAGGCTCGCCGGCCGGCGCCTGGTCGTCGATCGCCTGCACGGCGCGCAGCTGGGCACGCAGGGCCGCGCGAGACGGCAGGATGATCGTCGTGGTCGTGGTGTTCGGGGAAACGTCGCTTGGGATCTGCTCGTAGGCCGGCTCGGCAGGCAGCGCCAGATCGCGTTCCTTGAGAACGACGGTCTCGAGGTGAGGTTCGGCCAGTCCGGCACCGACCAGGAGGTGCGCCGCGGGCGACAGCTCGGTGACCGGCTGGGGTTCCACGTCGGAGACGGCAACAAAGTCGGCGGTTTCGGTGGGTGCCGGCTCGGTTACCGGCGTCGGTTCGGCGGCCAGCTCCGCGCGACGCTCGAGCTCGCGCTGTTCGCGACGCGTGAGCGTGCGGTGCGGTGCGAGGGCCGGCTCGGTCGAATCAGTGCTGCCGAGGTCGCTCTGTGAGAGGTCACTGGAGTCGGCTGCGGGGGCATCCGACAACGGGGTGTGACGTGACAAAGGACGGGTACTTTCGGCGCGTTGGACAGGGCTAGAGGCTCGCGTTTTGACGTGAGCCAAAGTAACGAATAGATAAAGGCTAGCTTGCGGAGCGCCGGATGGCCATTTGATGTCGGCAAATCACACCCGAACACGGGGTGTATCCCTCCCTGTGGAGGATGCGCAAGGAGGGCCAGGCGTGATAGCGGATCGGGCGTCTGCCCCGCCATCCAGCGGGTGCGGAGCCGTCAGCGGCACTCCGATTCTCAAATGTCGTCGTCGGCCATAAATTGCTCGAAAAGATTCGCGAGCAGCGGCTCGGCGGTGGCGTACAGATCGGGCGCGGCCGCGATGAGAAGGCTGACGCCTTCACGGTCCGCGCCGAACGCGCCCACCCGGGCGCCGGCCTCCGTGGCGACGAGGGCCCCGGCGGCGTGATCCCAGGGGTGCAATCCGCGCTCGTAGTAGAGGTCCAGCCGGCCGGCGGCCACCGAGCACAGGTCCAGTGAGGCCGCGCCCATCCGCCGCACGTCACGGACCTGGCTGATCAGACCGTGCAGGACCTTCGCCTGGCGGGTTCGCCGGACCGAGTCGTAGGAGAATCCGGTACCGAACAGGGCCAACGACAACGGCACCCCGCTCGTCACCTGCAGCGCGCGCCCGTTCAGGTGCGCACCATCGCCGGCGCGGGCGGAGAACAGTTCGTCGATCGCCGGGTTGCGCACCGCGCCGGCCAGGGCGCTCCAGCTGGCCGGGTCGGCGTCGCCCTCGACCACGGCGATGCTCACGGCGTAACAGGGGATGCCGTAGAGGTAGTTGACGGTTCCGTCGATGGGGTCGACGACCCAGGTCAGTCCGGAGGTGCCCGCGGTGGCGGTGGACTCCTCGCCGCAGAAGCCGTCGTCGGGTCGCGCATCCGCGAGCAGGCCGCGGATGAGCGCCTCGGTCTCCCGGTCCGCGAGCGTGACCACGTCCTCCGGGGACGACTTCGACGCGGCGATCTGCACGCCTTCCGCCCGCCGGCGACGGGCGAGCTCTCCGGCCACCATCGCGGTCTCCTGGGCGAGGGTGAGCAGTTCGGTCGTGGCGGAAGGGGTCATCTGACCACGGTACGCCCGAGCGGTAACGGGCGGGTTAACGCACAAACGCGCCGGAGGCCCGGCGCGTTGTGGTGGTGCTGGTCTTGCCCCATTCTTGCTGTGGCGAGTGCGAGATTCGAACTCACGAAGGCTACGCCGTCTGATTTACAGTCAGATCCCTTTGGCCGCTTGGGTAACTCGCCAGTGCATACCCGGCCATATGTAGCCACGTGACCGGAGACGCTCAGACAGAATACAAGCCGAAGGGCCCAAGTGCGAAATCAGGGTGGGCGGCCGGGCGCCGAACCGGTGGATATGATCACTTCACACCCCCTCTTGCACGCCGGTTAGGAACCCGAATGGTCGGAATCGACGAGGTCGCCCGTCGCGCGGGCGTCTCCACCGCCACGGTTTCGCGCGCCCTGAGCGGCAACGGCCACGTGTCGCCCACGACCAGGCTCAAGGTCAAGGCCGCGGCCCTGGAGCTGGGCTACGTGGTGTCGTCGAACGCGTCCAGCCTGGCGTCGGGTCGCATGAAGAACATCGGCGTGGTCGTGCCGTTCCTGAATCGGTGGTTCTTCTCCAGCGTCGTCGAGGGCGCTCAGAAGGAACTGCTGCACAACGGCTACGACCTCACCCTCTACAACCTCACCGGCGGCGGCGACGAGCGCCGCAGCGTCTTCGAGCACTTCCTGCTCCGTCAGCGGGTGGATGCCGTGATCGCGATCTCGCTGGAACTGACCGAGAGCGAGGTGGCCAGGCTGCACGCGCTCGGCAAGCCGCTCGTGGGCGTCGGCGGCCCGATCACGGGCGTGCGCACCCTGACCATCGACGACGCGGCCGTGGCCCGGCTCGCCACCGAGCACCTGCTCGCGCTCGGCCACACCCGGATCGCCCACATCGGCGGCACCAAGGACTACGACCTCGACTTCCACCTGCCCACCAACCGGCGCTTCGGCTACGAGGCTGCCCTGGAAGCCGCCGGTATCGGCGTGGCCCCCGAGCTGTTCCAACCGGCCGACTTCACCATCCGTGGCGGTTACCAGGCGGCGAAGCAGCTGCTGGGCAGCCCGCACGACCGTCCGACGGCGATCTTCGCCGCGTCGGACGAGATGGCGATCGGCAGCATCCTGGCCGCTCGGGACCTGGGCCTGGTCGTGCCGCGGGACGTCTCGGTGATCGGCATCGACGACCACGAACTGGCGGACTTCTTCGGCCTGAGCACCATCGCGCAGTTCCCGCAGGGCCAGGGCGCCAAGGCCGTGGAGATCCTGATGGACCAGCTGCATCCTGGCCAGCACGACCAGGCGGCCCTGAACACTCCGATGCCGTTCGAGCTGATCGTGCGCTCGAGTACGGCACGCCCCGGCGACTGATCAGAGCGCCGTCGGGCGGCATCCGGCCCTTCTCGGTAACATGGCTCTCATGGCAGATTCTACGTTCGACATCGTCAGCAAGGTCGACCCCATGGAGATCGACAACGCGCTCAACCAGGCTCACAAAGAGGTGGCGCAGCGCTACGACTTCAAGAACGTCGGGGCATCCATCGAAATGAGCGGCGAGAAGGTGCTCATGAAGGCGAACACCGAGGAGCGCGTCAAGGCGATCCTCGAGGTGTTCGAGTCGAAGCTGATCAAGCGCGGCATCTCGCTGCGCAGCCTCGACGCCGGTGAGCCGTACCCGTCGGGCAAGGAGTACCGCATCGAGGCCAGCATGAAGGCCGGAATCGACCAGGAGAACGCGAAGAAGATCAACAAGATCATCCGCGACGAGGGCCCCAAGGGCGTCAAGAGCCAGATTCAGGGCGACGAACTGCGCGTGAGCTCGAAGAGCCGCGACGACCTGCAGTCCACGATGGCCCTGCTCAAGGGCAAGGACCTCGACGTGGCCCTCCAGTTCGTCAACTTCCGCTAGTTCCCCTTCCGCGAACTATGACTTAAGCCCCAGAATCTTCCGAGATCTGGGGCTTTTCTCACGGTTCGCGGATGGTCAGGGCGCGTAGGCGCGGAGCCACCGGGTGAGGGCGGCGTAGGCCGCTTCGCGCGGCGCCTCGGCGGAGAGGACGACGTCGTGCAGGGCTCCCTCGATGCGCGCCACCGTCACCGTCGCACCCAGCCGCACGGCGGCCCTGGCGATGTCGTTCACCACCAGGACGCTGTCGCTGTGCCGCATCTGCTCGCTCCAGCGCGGCAGGATCGTGGACCGCGCCGACAGCAGCGTGAGGATAGGCACCTCGATGCCCAGTCCGGCCGCCACGGCGGCGTGTCCCTCGAGCACCGCGTTCAGCCAGGCCCGGGGCGGTGGGAAACCGCGCGGCGGGCGCCAGCGTGGTTCGTAGGACCACTCGCCGTCGAACTCGGACGAGACCGAGCGGCTGTAGAAGCCCAGGTCCACCTGGGGCAGGGTGCCCAGCGGCTGCACGCGGGCGCCCAGCTGCACGAGCGGCGTGATGAAGGCCCGGCCCACACCGCCGGCCTGAAACTCCAGCCACGGGCTGTTCAGCACGAGCGCATGGGCCCGCCCCGGGTGCCTGGAGGCCCACAGGCTCAGGGTGAGGCCGCCGGTGGAGTGCCCCATCAGCACCAGCCGCCGCCGCGAGGGCCGTTCGGCGTTTTCGCCGTGGCCCATCGCGGCAAGGGCGGCTTCGATGTCGGCGTCGTAGGTGGCCAGGTCGGCCACGAAGCCGGGTGTCTGATGCTCCCGCAGGCTGCGCCCGTACTTCCGCAGATCGAGGGCGTAGAACCGGGCGCCGAGACCGTGCCAGTGCTCGGCGAGGCCGGTCTGGAAGAAGTAGTCCGACCATCCGTGCAGGTAGAGCACATCGGTGCCGTGCGCCGGGGCCGCCGGCGACACCAGGTCGGTCAGGGGCGGGCGGTGCCGCACCAGCGTGGCGACGACCTCCCCTTCGCCGTCGCTGCCCAGCGGCAGGGTAGCTGCCTGGTAGTCACTGCCCAGGATGTCGTCCTGCCAGGCCACAGCACGCGAGCCGTGAGCTAAGCCCCCGAATCGTTCGATTTTCGGTGCTTTGCTCACGGCTCGCCGCTTGCCTACAGTTCGGCGGGGACTTGGGCTCGGGAGACCTCGACCATTTCGTGGCGCGGGACGACCTTGACGCGCACACGGCCCTGCTCGGCGCCGAGCGCCAGCTCGTGCTGGTCGAGGTGGTGCCAGCCGTCGAGGTTGGTGTACGCCACGCCGCGGGACTCCAGCAGCTCCACGATGCTCTGCTCCTCGGGCGCTTCTGGCCGCCACCAGTTGCCGACGTCGTTGATCAGGTGCCGCACGGTCTCCATCGCGTCGGACTTGGTGTGCCCGATCAGGCCCACCGGTCCGCGCTTGATCCAGCCGGTGGCGTAGACGCCGTACATCTGCTGGCTGCCGGTGCTGGACTCGAAGCCGGGCTCACCCTTCCAGAGCACTTGGCCCTCGCGGTTGGGGATCACGCCGCGCTTCTTGTCGAACGGGATGCCGGGCAACGACGAGCCGTAGTAGCCGACCGCCCGGTAGATGGCCTGGATCGGCAGCTCGCGGATCTCGCCGGTGCCGTGCACACCGCCATGGCCATCCGGTGCGGTGCGCTCATACCGGAAGCCGCCGACGTGGCCGTTGCCGTCGTCGGTGACCTCCACCGGTCGGGCGAAGAAGTGCAGGTGCAGCCGACGCGATGCCTGGCCGGTCTCGCGCTTCCGCCACTGGTTGAGCACCTTGTCGATCACGAAGACCTGCTTGTTGCTGGCCACCGCCGCGCGGGCGGCGTCGTCGTAGTCGAAGTCCTCGTCGTAGACGATGATGTCCACGTCGGGCAGCTCGCCGAGTTCGCGCAGCTCCAGCGGGGTGAACTTCACCGAGGTGGGGCCTCGGCGCCCGAACACGTGCACATCCGTCACCGGGGAGGCCTTGAGTCCGTCGTAGACGTTGGCCGGGATCTCGGTGGGCAGTAGGTCGTCGGCGTGCTTGGCGAGCATGCGGGAGACGTCGAGGGCGACGTTGCCGTTGCCGATCACCGCGACGGACTTTGCCTCGAGCGGCCAGGTGCGCGGCACGTCGGGGTGGCCGTCGAACCAGCTCACGAACCTCGCGGCGCCATAGGAGCCCTCGAGTTCGATGCCGGGGATGGGCAGGTTGGCGTCGTGCACGGCGCCGGTGGCGAAGATGACCGCGTTGTAGTGCTTCTTGAGGTCATCGAGGGTGATGTCGGTGCCGTAGCGCACGTTCCCGAACAGGCGGATGTCGCCGCGATCCAGTACGTCGCGGAGCGCGTTGATGATGCCCTTGATGCGGGGGTGGTCCGGCGCCACGCCGTAACGCACCAGCCCGTAGGGGGCCGGCAGGTGGTCGAACAGGTCGATGGAAACGTCGAAGTTTCGCTCGGCCTTCAGGAGGATGTCTGCGGCGTAGATGCCGGCGGGGCCCGCACCGACGATGGCCAATCGCAACTTGGTCATGGAAGCCTTTCTAGCTGGATCGCTCGACGATGGTCTCGGCGAAGCGGGTGAGCGCCTTCTTGACCGAGCCGTTCGGCAGGGGGGCAAGGGCGGCAACGGCATCACGGGCCCAACCGTGAGCCTCCGCGAGGGTCTGGGTGGTCACGTCGTGTTCGCGCAGAGCCGTGATGGCGGAGTCGGCGGCCTCGGTGGCCACGCCGGCGCTGCTCATCACATCGGCCTCGAGGCGGGCGGCCAGGTCGGCGGCGCGCACATCCGTTGCCGCACGCTCACGCAGGCGCAGCAGCGGCAGGGTGGCGACCCCGGCGCGCAGATCGGTGCCGGGCACCTTGCCGGTCGCCTCGGGCTGCGGCGACAGGTCGAGCACGTCGTCGATGAGCTGGAAGGCGACACCGATCCGCTCGCCGAAGAGCACGACGGGCTCCTCGAATTTCTCGGGAGCGTTGGAGAAGATGATCCCGGCCTGGGCGGCGGCGGCGATCAGGGAGCCGGTCTTGTCGGCGAGCACCTGGATGTAGTGCTCGATCGGGTCCTCGCCGTCCTTGGGTCCGACGGTCTCGTGCAGCTGGCCGAGCACCAGGCGTTCGAAGGTGTCGCCCTGCAGGCGCACCGCGCGTTCGCCGAGTCTGCCCATCAGCTGGTTGGCGCGGGAGAAGAGCAGGTCGCCGGCGAGGATGGCGATGGAGTTGCCCCAGACCACCTGGGCGCTGGGCACGCCGCGGCGCTTCTCGGCATCGTCCATGACGTCGTCGTGGTACAGCGAGGCGAGGTGGGTGATCTCGATGGCGGCGGCCGCGCGGACCACGTCGGGGATGGTGCCGTCGCCGAGGTGGGAGGTGAGCAGCGCGAGCATCGGGCGCACGCGCTTGCCGCCGGCGTCGAGCAGGTACCGGCTGGTCACGGCGGCGATCTCGTCGGCGAAGACGAGTTCACCCAGCAGGGTCGTCTTCACCTCTTCGAGGCCTTTGTCGATGCTGGCAGCCAGGCCGCGGTCGGCGGGGGTGGAGAAGATTCGATCGCTCAGGCCCAGCTGCGACGTTACCGACGGGCTCCGGCGGGCCACGGGGGCGGTCAATTTCACTCTGTCAGCCTAACGATCGGATCTGGGAGTTTCAGGAGGTTGAAGCGGGGGCGTGCTCGGTCTTGATTCCGCGGTGCAGAGCCACGATACCGAGACTGAGGTTGCGGTACGCCACGGCATCGTATCCGGCGTCGCGCAGCCAGGCGCTGAGGGTGGGCTGGTTCGGCCAGGCCGCGATGGACTCGCCCAGGTAGTCGTAGGCCTCGGCGTTGGAGGACGCCAGCTTCACGATGCGCGGCATCACATGATTGAGGTAGGCGAAGTAGCCCACCCGGATGGGCGCGACGGGCGGGGTGGAGAACTCGCAGATGACCACGCGGCCGCCGGGCTTGGTGACCCTGTAGAACTCCGCGAGGGCCTTCTTGGGCTCCACCACGTTGCGCAGGCCGAACGAGATGGTGACGGCGTCGAACTCGCCGTCCTTGAACGGCAGCTGGGTGGCATCCGCCTGCACGAACTCAACGTTGGGGTTGTCCGCGTGCCGTTCGCGGCCCACCTTGATCATGCCCGCGGAGAAGTCGGCGGCCACCACGTGCGCGCCGGTGTGCGCGAGGGCCACGCTGGAGGTGCCGGTCCCGGCGGCGATGTCGAGGATCCGCTCGCCGCGGCGCGGGTTGACGGCCCTGGTCGTGGCGACGCGCCACAACGAGGCGTTGCCCACCGAGAGCAACGCGTTGGTGCGGTCGTAGTGGGTCGAGACCAAATCGAACATGGCGGCGACCTGCGCGGGCTGCTTATTTAGATCTGCTCTACTCACCGGTCCAGTCTAGATTGCGACGCGCGGCCCGGGTATCCGCGGGCGCGGGCTTAGGGTAGACAAGTGAATGCGCCAGCTCTAACGGTTGAGACCTCCCCGATTGCCGACATTCGCCAGCTGATCCTGCTGCTCGACGAGCGGCAGCCGCTGCTCTGGATGCGCCGCAACCAGGGCCTCGCCGGCATCGGCACGGCCCTGCGCCTGGAGTTCTCCGGGCCCACCCGCATGACGGATGCCGCCGCAGCCTGGCGCGATGTCGTCGCGGCCGCCACGGTGACCGACCCGCTGGCGCGCACGGGCACCGGCCTGCTGGCCTTCGGCACCTTCGCCTTCGACGACTCCTCCAGCCAGACCAGCGTGCTCATCGTCCCCGAGCTGATCGTGGGCCGCGAGGACGGTCAGTGCTGGGTCACCCGGATCTGGCCCACCGGCCAGGCCGCCCCCGAGATTCCGCTGGCGCTGCACCCGCTCGGTGACGAGTACCGCATCTCCCTGCTGCCCGGCGCCCTGAAGCCGGCCGACTACCGGGCGGCCGTCGCCGCCGCGGTGGACCACATCGGCGCCCAGGAGCTGAGCAAAGTGGTGCTCGCCCGCGACCTCGTCGGCCGGCTGCCCGCCGAGTCCGACCTGCGTCTGCTGCTGACCGAACTGGCCCTGGGCTACCCGGACTGCTGGACATACGCCGTCGACGGACTCGTCGGTTCCAGCCCGGAGACCCTGATCCGGGCCGACCACAACGAGGTCAACGCCCGCGTGCTGGCCGGCACCATTTCCCGCGGGGCGGATGCCGCGGCCGACCTCGAGGCCGCCCTCGCGCTGGCCACCTCGAGCAAGGACGGCGACGAACACGAGTTCGCCGTGCAGAGTGTGCTCGCCGCGCTACGTCCGCACACCTCGGTGCTCACCACGAGTGAGATCCCGTTCACGGTGAAGCTGCCCAACCTGTGGCACCTGGCCACCGACGTCGAGGGCACCCTGAGCGACGGGTCCACCTCCCTCGACCTGATCGCGGCGATGCACCCGACCGCGGCGGTCGCCGGCACCCCCACGCTGGACGCTCTCGCGCTCATCCGCGAGTTGGAGCCGTTCGACCGCGGTCGCTACGCCGGCCCGGTGGGCTGGGTCGGCGCGGACGGCGACGGCGAGTGGGCCATCGCGCTGCGCTGCGCACAGGTGTCCCCCACCGGCAACATCACGGCGTACGCCGGCTGCGGCATCGTCCTGGACTCGGACCCCGACCGTGAGCTGGCCGAAACCAAGATGAAGTTCCGCCCCGTTGTCGAGGCCTTCGGCTGACAGCCGCTCGGGCGCTCGGGCATCCGGTCATCCGCCGGCCAGTCGCCGACCGCAACTGTTCCCGCTCTGGACAAATGGTCCCGGCACACCGGACGCAATTGTCCGTAGCGGGCCCATTTGGCGGATGTTTCGCGCGGCCGAGCCGGCACGGACAGGCCTATCCGGGCAGGTTGCTGGCGGTCTGCACGAGTGTCATCACCATGAAGATGATCATGCCGATGTTGAACACCACCGCCCACAACGAAAAGATCAGGCCGATCCGGCCGAAGTTGCGCCGATTCGATCGCCTCTTGGCGAGCACGCTCAGAATTGCTCCGGTCACTCCGAGCACCAGACCGAACACCGGAAACCATCCGAAGAGGAACGCCACCATGCCGACAACGAGCGCCCACACACCGAGCGCATCTGCTCCGGCTTCGCCAGCGGACTTCGGCGCCGCCGTCTGCGCGGGATGATGGCGCACAGGTACGCCGACGCTCGATGCGGCCGGGGCCTTCCATGGTGAGTTCGCGCTCATGGTGCACCGTACCGCGGGCCTAGGCGGGCAGGTTGTTGGCCTGGGTCACAATGAGGACGACCACGATCACGTCGACGACGATGTTGGTCAATACCGCCAGGATCGAGAGGATCAGAGCGGTCAGGCCGAGCTCCGGACGGTTCGAGCGCCGCCTGGCCAGGAGGCCGAGGATCACGCCGACGCTGCCGATGATCAGGCCGAGCACGGGCATCCAGCCGCAGAGGAATGCGACGACGCCGACGATCATGGCGGACAGGGCGAGCGTGTCTGCCTTGACCCTGGCCGGCGGAGAGGCGGCGGGTGCGGGTGGTACGGTCCTACCGGGCATGGGGCACTCCTTGGCCGTTCCGCACGTCTGGCACGGAACGAGTGCAACGGTACCAAACCCGCCAACGCCCCGCACCGCCTGTCGCGCAGAGCGCAGCCGGGCGCACGTGTCCGCACCGGCAACACAAAAGGCCGGCTTCCAGTTAGCGGGCCAGGGGGACCTCGAGCAGGGTCGGGCGGGCCACCGGCGCCGTCAGGGCGCTCTCCAGGGTGCTGCGGGTCGCCGCCCGCGCGTAGTCCCAGCCGTAGGCGGTGGCGAGAGCCTCGAGATTCACTTGCTGCGGGGTGAAGAGCACTCTGTCGATGGCAGACGGGGCTGCGGTGGTCGCCACCTCGAGGCCGTCGAAGATGGTGCCGCCGCCGTCGTTGCCCACGATCACCTGCAGCCGCGGTCGCACCTCACCGGGCGCAATCAGCAGTGAGCCGGCGTCGTGCAGCAGGGTCACGTCGCCGACGAGCAGCCGGGTCGTGCCCGTCGACAGCGGATGCGGGCCCGCCTGGCTGGCCAACGCGATGCCCAGCGCCGTGGCAATGGTGCCGTCGATGCCGGCCAGACCACGGTTGGCGTGCACGGGGATCTTCTTGCCCGCCACCCGGCTGTCCAGCTCGCGGATCAGCCGGGACGCGCCCAGCACCAGGCGGTCGTGCGGCCAGGAGGCGCGCCACACGGCGTCGGCGAGCATTGCCCGGGTGACCGGGGCCTTCATCGCCGCGAACTCGGCCTTGGACAGGCCGTGGGTGTTGAAGGCCGGGGCGTCGAGCTCGGTGTCCTCGGCCAGGATGCTCCGGCTCGCCATCACCCACCGGCCCACCCAGGCCCTGGCCTCGCGGGTTCCCGCTACGGCGATCGCCTCGTCGGTGGCGGCAACGGCGCGCGCGAACCTCGCTACCCGGTGCCCGGGATTGTACCACTCGAGGCCGGCCGGGGCCACGACGATGGTCTGTACGGCTTCACGCAGCACGAGCGCCGGGATCTCCCGGCTGAGGGTGGGGTGGCCGAACACGATCACGCGTTGCACCTGGCCGCCGAAGTCGGCGTCCCCGAGCAGTTCGCGGTAGGCCACGACGAGGTTCGGACCGAACCTGGCGCCGCTGGAGACCTCGGCGATCAGCGGCCAGCCGGCGAGTCGGGCCAGCTCCTCCGCGGCCGGCCCGGCACCGGCGCCGGCGACGACGACGGTGCGGGGACCCGGCGGCAACGGATGCGGCGGATCGGCGGGCGCCGCCGCATCCGGCCGGCCCGGCAGGGACGCAGCAGCGGCGACGGCCTCGAGCTCGACGGCGGCCGACAACGGCTCACGGAACGCCAGGTTCAGCTGCACGGGGCCGGGGTTGTTCGTCTGGGTGCCCAGCGCCGTCGCGTAGGCCAGCCGGGCCAGGGCGAGCGCGGTGCCAGACTCCCCCACGGTTCCGTCGGGGGCTGCCACGTCCTCGCAGAGACGCACGGCCTCCGCAAAGATCCCCGGCTGCACGGTGGTCTGGTTCGAACGGATGCCCCGCAGCTCGGCCGGCCTGTCGGCGGTGAGCAGGATCATGGGCACCACGGAATGGTGTGCCTCGAGCACCGCGGGATGCAGGTTGGCCACAGCGGTGCCGGAGGTGCAGACCACCAGAGCGGGGCGACCGCTCTCGATGGCGAGCCCGAGCGCGAGAAAGCCCGCCCCGCGCTCGTCGATGCGCACGTGCAGGCGCAGCAGGCCGAGCCGTTCGAATTCGGTGGCTGCCAGCGCCAGCGCCTGGGACCGTGACCCCGGGCTGAGCACGATGTCGCGCACACCGAGGCTCACGAACTCGGCCAACAATGCCACGCTGAAGTCGGTGGCGGGGCTGCCGCTCGGCGCGACCGGACGCACGAGTGCGGTGTCAGGCAGGGTGGTCGAGCCGGAAACGTCGGTGGTCTCAGGCATCCCGTCGGCCCGGCTGGTCACCCTCACCGGGTTCGATCTTCTTGGGGTCGACTCCGGCGGTGCCGGGATGGGATGTGTCGTCGGCCGGCGGGTCCATCTTGTCGAAGTCGGCCAGTTCCTGCTCGAGATCGCGGATGCGCTGGTCCTGGTCCTTCACGCGGTCCAGGCCGCGCAGGAAGTCGGAGTCGTCGTCGGGGGCCATCGACCGGGTGACCCGGCCGCCGGTGTTCGCGGCGGTGCTGCGGCGGCCGCGACCGATCACCAGCCACAGCACGGCGCCGATCACCGGCAGCAGGATGATCATCAGGATCCAGGCCCACCGGGGCACGCCACGTATACGATTGCGGTCGAACAGCGCGCAATCCACCACCGCATACACGGTGAGAATGACGACGACGACTCCGAGGCCGAACAACAGGCGGAACATGCTGCTAATTGTAGGCCGGTCAGCCGAGAGATCGGTGAGTACTCTCAGCGGCACGGTTTAAGCTGCAAGTATGAAAGCTGTTCCGGCCTGGTTGGTCTTCACCGTGCTCCGCGTCCTGATGTTCGTCGTGCCCTTCGTGGTGCTGTCACTGCTGGGCATCGAGGGCTGGTTGGCGGCGCTGCTCGCCGCGGTGATCGGCCTGTGCCTGTCCTACATTTTCCTTCGCGCCCGGCGCGAAACGGTGGCCCGCGGTCTTTACGAGGTGCGGCACCGCGACAAGGAGCCCGTGCACCCGGATGCCGAGTCGGAGGACGCCGCCGTCGACCGCGCCGCGGCTTCTCAGACCAACGTCGGCCGCACCCCGCCCGCGCCGTAGTCGTCCGCTCGTAGTCATCCGCTGAGCGGGCGGCTCGACGCTACCTGTTGCCGCTGCGGGCAACAGTTGTGCCGTTACAGGGCGAAGGCCAGCCCGAGCGTGATGCCGTAGAGCAGCGCCGCCAAGCTGGTGAGCTTGAGCACCAGGATCAGTTCCTTCGCCGTCTTCGCGGTCGCCACGATCAGGCAGGCCGGCAGCACCAGGAGCAGCACGAAGAAGGTGAGCCAGGCCAGCGGGTAGAACAGCGCGAAGAAGCCCGCGATGGCGAAGGGCACCAGCAGGAACACGCAGAACACCACGCGGGATGCCCGGGCGCCGATCCACACGGCGAGGGTGCGCTTGCCGGCGGCCTTGTCCGGCTTGATGTCGCGCAGGTTGTTCACCATCAGCACCGCGCAGGCGATCAGGCCGATGGCGACGGCGCTCAGCCAGCTCTCCAGGTTGACGGTGCCCACCTGCACGTAGGTGGTGCCGACCGTGGCCACCAGGCCGAAGAAGACGAACACGAACAGTTCGCCCAGGCCCAGGTAGCCGTACGGCTTCTTACCGCCGGTGTAGAACCAGGCCGCCACGATGGCCAGGGCGCCCACGGCGAGCAACCACCAGTACTGGCTCACCACCACGAGCACCAGGCCGGCGACGGCGGCGATGCCGAAGAAGGCCAGCGCCACGGTGAGCACGGCGCGGGGCTTGGCGGCTCCCCCACCGGTGAGGCGAGCCGGGCCGACCCGGTGGTTGTCGGTGCCGCGGATGCCGTCGGAATAGTCGTTCGCGTAGTTCACACCGATCTGCAGGCTCACCGCCACCACCAGCGCGAGCAGTGCCCGCACCCAGTGGAACTCGCCGGCGCCACCGGCCACGACAGCGGCTCCGGTTCCCAGCGCCACCGGCGCGACGGCCAGCGGCAAGGTGCGGAGGCGCGCGCCGGAGATCCAGTCGCCGGCAGTTGCCGGCCCGCTGCGTGCGGGTCCGGTCCTCGCAGAGTTCTTCCGGGCCGGGTTGCCCGACTTCGCCGGGTACTTGGGCCCGGTCGGTGCCGTGTTCCGGGCGCCGTTCTGGCTGGTCTGACGGGACTTCTGTTGTTTCGGCTCGTTCGGCCGCGCTCCATGTGCCACGCCCTCATGTTACCGGCCGCATTCGGGTCTCCGCCGGGTCACCGCCGGGCCGTCGGGCGGTCCCGCGGGCCGGGCCCTCAGCGTGCGATGAACGCTTCCAACGCCTGCCGGTCCGGCTTTCCCGAGGCCAGGAGCGGGAGGGTCTCGACGGTCACGATGCGAGAGGGGCGGGCGGCGCGGCCCAGAGCCGAGGCCGCGGCGGCGCGCACGGCTTCCAACGCCGGCGGCGCAGCGGCTACCAGCACCACCACCGGTGTCTGCCCCCAGACCGGGTCGGCGGCGCGCACCACGACGGCCTCGCCCAGCCCGGGGAGGCTGCGCACGAGGGCCTCGACGGCATCGAGCGACACTTTCTCACCGCCGGAGACGATCACGTTGTCGGCCCGGCCGGTGACGCTCACGGTGCCGTCGACGGCGACCGCACCCAGGTCGCCCGTGCGGTACCAGCGCACGCCGTGGTCGTCCCGGAATCTGTCGCCGGTGCGATCCTCAACGCCGAGGTACCCGTCGGCGAGTACCGCTCCGCTGATCTCGAGCTGCCCGTCGACGGCACGCACCAAGGTGTTGCCGATCGGGACGCCGTCGTACACGCAGCCGCCGGCGGTCTCGGACGAACCGTAGGTGCGCAACACGCGGATCTTCTGCCGTTCGGCCCGGTCGATCAGTGCCGGGGCCACGGCCTGGCCGCCCACGAGGATGCCGGTGAAGCGCCGCAGCACGGTCAGGATCGCCGGGTCGGCGTCGGCGGCATCCAGCAGCCGGGCCAGCTGCACGGGAACCAGCGAGGTGAACCGCAACGGTTCGACGAGGCGGCGGGCGTACTCGGCGAAGACGACGGGATCGAAGTGGCCGGGCGGCAGCAGAACGGGTTCGGTGCCGGCCACGATCGACCGCACGAGCACCTGCACGCCGGCGATGTAGTGGGCGGGCAGGGCGAGCAACCATTGGCCGTCGCCGCCGAGGGCCACGCTCGACGCTGCCGCGGAGGCGAGCAACGCGTCGGTGCTGAGCATCACCCGTTTGGGCGCGGCCGTCGAGCCCGATGTTTCGATCACCACGGCCACTCGGCGCGGCACCGGTCCGAGCCCGGCCCGGTCGGCCCCGGTTCCGTTGTCGGCCGTAGGCGACGGCACCGGCACCGGTAGCAGCGCGTCACCCGTGGCGGAGAGCGCCAGGCGCAACTCGGTCAGCAGGTGCAGCGGATCCCCGGCGGGAACGGCGCGGACGGGCCTCACCGCATCCCCTAGAACTGCCAGGGGTACGGCGACCAGTCCGGTTCGCGCTTCTCAAGGAACGAGTCCCGGCCCTCGACGGCCTCGTCGGTGCCGTAGGCCAGGCGGGTGGCCTCACCCGCGAAGACCTGCTGCCCGACCATGCCGTCGTCCACGGCGTTGAAGGCGAACTTGAGCATCCGGATGGCCGTGGGCGACTTGGTCAGAATTGTGCGCGCCCAGTCCAGCGCCTCGTTCTCCAGCTCGGCGTGCGGGACGACGGCGTTGATCGCGCCCATCTCGAGAGCCCGTTGGGCCGAGTACTCGCGGGCGAGGAAGAAGACCTCCCTGGCAGCCTTCTGGCCCACCTGGCGGGCGAAATATGCGCTGCCGTAGCCGCCGTCGAAGGAGCCGACATCGGCATCCGTCTGCTTGAACTTGCCGTGCTCGGCGCTGGCGATGCTGAGGTCGCAGACCACGTGCAGGGAGTGCCCGCCGCCCGCCGCCCAGCCGGGGATCACGGCGATGACGACCTTGGGCATGAAACGGATCAGACGCTGCACCTCGAGGATGTGCAGCCGGCCGCCCCTGGCCTTGTCGATGCCGCTGGCGGTCTCGCCCTCACCGTACTTATAGCCGTCCCTGCCGCGGATGCGCTGGTCGCCGCCGGAGCAGAACGCCCAGCCACCGTCGCGCGCGCTCGGGCCGTTGCCGGTGAGCAGCACCACGCCGATGTGCGGATTGGTGCGGGCGTCCTCGAGGGCGGCGTAGAGTTCGTCGACGGTTTGCGGCCTGAAGGCGTTGCGCACCTCCGGCCGGTTGAAGGCCACGCGGGCGATGCGGCCGGTGAGGTCGTGGTGATAGGTGATGTCGGCAAGAGCGCCGAAGCCATCCACCGAACGCCACTGGGTCGGGTCGAAGATCTCTGAAACCAGTTCGGGCATGGCACCAGACTACGCGGCAGGCTCAGGCTGCCGGGTTGGTCGCCGGGTCCTGACATGGACCGATATACAGCTGGGACCGCTCACACCAGACATGAGGGCTATTCAGGTGTACCTCCTCGGCGGCTTCCCCGTCAACCCCTTGAACGGGCTTGACGCCGAGTTGTGTACTTATGTCACCCGAACGACCTGGAGGTGGTCATGTTTCACAACAGCCCCTCGGCACCCGACACCGCGTTACCCGAATACGCACCCGTCACCAGCGCCGAAACCTACACCGCTCCTGTCCTGAACCCGACACCCATACCCGGCAGCACCGTCGACGACACGGCCCTCGGCCTCGGCGACGTCGAGATCACCGAACTCTCCCCCACGGAGTGGCGCGTCGCAGACCATGGCATCGAGCATGACGACCCGACCGCCCTACTCGGCTTCATCCAGATCGTCGGCAGCGCCTTCGAGGTGACCAACCTCGGTCGTCCGCGGGAACGCGCCTACTTCACTTCCTTTGACCGTGCCACAGCCAGTCTTCTCCCCCGGGGGGTCCTCGCATGACAACCATCGTCCAGCCGCCCACCACCCGTGCGAGCGCTCGCGCCACAACTCAAACCCCGGCAGCGCCGCCGGAGTCGACCCCGTCGTCGTATTCGCCGTCGGCCGCCGCCAGCGCCGCGGCCACCTCCCGCTACAGCCGGGCTTCCACGGATGCCTTCGGCGACTACCTGCGCCGCATCGGCAAGGGCCCCCTGCTCTCGGCCGAGGACGAGGTGGATCTGGCCCGCAAGATCGAGGTGGGCCTGTTCGCCGAGGAGAAGATGAACCGGGCGGAAGCCGAAGGCACCCCGGTGACCCCCGAGTTCAAGCGCGAACTCACCTGCCTGGTGTTCGAGGGCCGGCGGGCGAAGAACCACTTCATCGAGGCCAACCTGCGTCTCGTGGTGAGCATCGCCAAGCACTACTCCGGCCGCGGCGTCCCGATCATGGACCTCGTGCAGGACGGCAACATCGGCCTGGTGCGGGCGGTGGAGAAGTACGACTTCATGACCGGATTCAAGTTCTCCACCTACGCCACCTGGTGGATCCGGCAGGCCATCCACCGCGGCATGGCCGACAAGTCTCGCATGATCCGCATCCCGGTGCACACCGCCGAGAAGCTCAACAAGATCAAGCGCATCCGCCGCGACCTCACCAGCACCCTCGACAGGGAACCGACGCTCAAGGAGATCGCCGAGCTGTCGCAGATCGCGGTGCGGGACGTGTCCCGCCTGCTGCAGTACGACAACGAGCCCATCTCGCTGCACGCACCGGTCGGCGACGGCATCGGCGACATCGCCGAGCTGATCATCGATGACGACCTGCCCCAGCCCGATGAGTGCGCCACCATCACACTGCGGGCTGCCGACATCACGTTTTATCTCGATGCCCTGCCCGACCGGGAGCGGTCCATCCTCACAGCCCGCTTCGGTCTCACCGGTGAGGAACCTCGCACGCTCGACCAGATCGCGGTCATCCAGGGGGTGACGCGGGAGCGGGTCCGACAGATCGAGAAGCGAGCCTTGGCCCTCCTAAAGGTGCCACGACTCGAGCGATATCTCAGGGACTAGAAGCGAAAACCGGCGTAGCGTAACACCTACCCCTATCAACGGAGTGGTGCAATGGGCAAGCTGACGTACGATTCGAGCCTCACGGCGGATTTCGATGATCGCGTGCTCGCGCACATCCAGGTAGTGATCGGTGCCAAGCTACGCCGGGGCGAGTGCTTCTATTTCACCTGGCGAGACGACCCGCAGGGCGGTGACGGACGGAGCACCATCTGGATGCATCCCAGCATCCCCTTGGCCTACAAGTATTTCGGCGGTCGTTCGCCCAGCCTCAACCGCGACTGGATCGAGGCGCTGATGCTGACCGCGAATTCATCGGGCGGCCTGCAGATCGTGCCGGAACCGCACCGCCTGGGATCCACGTCGAATGGTAAGGATGATTCGTGACCCGCATCGACATCGTCTACGGCGGTAAGCCGTACACGCTCGGCGACCGCACACTCGAATCACTCCGAGCCGAGATCTCCGACGCGGCGGCGGCCGGCGTGCCCACCTGGCTGCGGGTCAACAGCGGCGCCGGGCGCTATCAGGATGCCTATCTGCTCATCTCTCCGGGCACCGCGATCGCCATCGTGGACGTGCAGCCCAACGGTCCGGACGTGACGCTCACTCCCGAGGAGACGTTCGTCGCCGATTCCACCGAATGAACGGCTCAGGGGCGGACCCGCGGATGCTGGCACACTAGAGCCATGCTCCCTTCACTGCACGACGTGCTCGCCACCGCCCGCGTGGTCGACCTCCCCCTCGTCACCGGCTTCCGCGGCCTCACCAGCCGTGAAGCCGTAGTGATCGAGGGGCCGGCCGGCTGGACCGAGTTCTCCCCCTTCGTGGAGTACGACGATGAAGAGGCGTCGGCCTGGCTGCGGGCTGCGCTGGAGTTCGGTTGGGCAGAGAGCCCGGCCCTTCGACGAGACCGGGTTCCGGTGAACGCGACGGTGCCGGCCATCGACGCCGCCGACGTGCCGGCACTTCTGGCCCGGTTCCCCGGCTGCCGCACCGCCAAGGTGAAGGTCGCCGACCCCGGCCAGACCCTCGCCGAAGACGTGGAGCGGGTGCGCGCGGTACGCAAGGCACTCGGCGCGGAGGGACGCATCCGGGTGGATGCCAACGGGCTCTGGAACCTCGACGAGGCCGAGCACGCGATCCACGCCCTGGCCGAGTTCGACCTCGAGTACGTCGAACAGCCGTGCGCGTCGATCGACGAGTTGGCCGAGATCCGCCGCCGCACCGACTACCTCGACCTGCCGATCGCCGCCGACGAGAGCGTGCGCAAGGAGTCCGATCCCCTGCTGGTGTCCCGCTCAGGCGCTGCCGACCTCCTGGTGGTCAAGGTGCAGCCGCTCGGCGGCATCCGCGCTGTGCTCGCGATCCAGGCCGAGACCGGCCTGCCGCTGATCGTCTCCAGCGCCCTCGACACCTCGATCGGCATCTCGATGGGCGCGTTCCTGGCGGCGGCCCTGCCCGAGCTCGACTACGACTGCGGCCTGGCCACCGCGTCGTTGCTGGCCGCCGACGTCACCCATGAACCGCTGCTGCCCGTTGATGGCAGCATCCCGGTGCGCCGGGTGGTGCCGGATGCCGACCTTCTCGACACCTACGCGGCCAGCCCTGAGCGGCGCGACTGGTGGCTCGCCCGCATCACCCGCGTGCACGCCCTGCTCGCCGAGTAATCAGGAGGCGCGACGCAGGGCCCGCCTAGAGCTCTGCGGGTTAGGCGCCGTTGTGCGGGTGGCGCGCCACCCGCATAACGGCGTGGCACCCGCCCATTGCGGATCCGGCGATCGGGCGCGGACCGAGCGGGCGCGACCCTCGCCGCGGGTTACAGGCCGGAGTAGGCGTGCAGGCCCTTGAAGAACACGTTCACGACGCCGAAGTTGAACATCACGGCGGCGAAGCCGATGATCGCCAGCCAGGCCGACCGCGATCCGCGCCAGCCCCGGGTGGCCCGCGCGTGGATGTACCCGGCGTAGATCACCCAGATGATGAAGGTCCAGACCTCTTTGGTGTCCCAACCCCAGTACCGGCCCCAGGCCCGTTCGGCCCAGATCGAGCCGGCCATGAGGGTGAAGGTCCACAGGATGAAACCGATGATGTTGGTGCGGTAGGCCAGGTTCTCCAGGGTGACCGCCGACGGCAGGGTCTTCAGGAACTTGAGCCGGCCGGGCTTGTCGGTATCCACCCGGTCCTCGCGGCGGGCCTGCAGCAGCTGCACGAACGAGAGCGCGAAGCCGAGGGCGAAGAACCCGGTGGCGAGAGACGCCACGAACACGTGGATGACCAACCACACCGACTGCAGAGCCGGCGGCAGCGGGGCCACTTCCACGTAATACTGCTGGGCTATGCCGAGCAGGATCAGGACAAGTCCGGTGACGAAGGTGCCCAGGAACCGCAGATCGATGCGGGTCAGCAGGATCAGGTACACCGTGACGATGAGGAGAGTTCCGGTCATCGCGAACTCGTACATGTTGGCCCACGGCACCCGCTCGGCGGCGATGCCGCGCAACACCGTGGCCACGAGCTGCAGGCCCCAGGCGAGCACGGTCAGCGAGACGCCCACCCGCAGGCTGGCGGAGCGGCCGTACGGCGTCGCCGCATCGTTGACCATCCGGGCGCTGATGCGGGTGAGGGTGCTGGTTCCGCCGGCGGAACCCACCGAGGTGGCCTCGCCCGCTCGGGCCTTGGCGGACTCGACATCGGCCGCGTCCACCGCAGAGCTGCGCTTGGCCAGGTCGATCGAGAAGGCGATGAACGCCAACGCGTAGACGGCCATGGCCGAGTACAGGCTGAGGATCGAGAGCTCGTTCAGATTCACCAGTACAGCCTAAGCGGGTTCGACGGGTGAAACGACCGGGGCCGAGCGTTCCAGCAGGGCGATGTGCCGGTCGGCGAGGGCGGTGACGGCCGACTCCAGGGCCGGGTCCTCCCCGCGGGCGAGGCCGGCGTATTCGAGCCGCACCGAGCCATCCGCCTGGTCAATGGCCTTCACCCAGAGCCGACGGCGCGGCACGAACAGCGAGGTGAGCAGCCCACCGAGCACGAGCACCGCGAACAGCAGCACCCAGCCCTGGGTGGGGTCGTGGTGGATATCGAACGACGCGAACCGCGGCACCGAGCCTGAGAAGTCTCCCGCCGCGGCATCCGGAGTGGCGTTCTCGAAGGTCACCGAGCCCAGCCCGTTGGGCAGCTCCTGGGTTTCGCCTGGCTTGAGTTCGAGCGGCTGGATGTCGCTCGTGCGGGTGGCCAGCGGCTCCATGGAGTCGGTGTCGAGGGAGTACACCGAGGTGGGCACACCCTCGTCCAGGCCCAGGTCACCCGCGTACACATTGAGGGTGAGCACCGGGTACTCAAGGTCGGGGAAGCTGGAGAAGTACGAGCCGGTGCTGCTCTCGTCCTGGGTCGGGTAGAAGAAGCCGACCAGGCCCACCTGCTCGGCGAGGCCGTCCGGCACCTTCACGATGCCCAGCGAGGTGAGGTTGGCGTCCTGCGGCAGGAACGGCACGGAGTCGGTGAACACCACTGTGCCCTCAGGGTCCTTCACCGTGATGGTGGGCGCGTAGCCGTTGCCGAGCAGGTAGACGCTGGTGCCGCCGGTGCGCAGCGGGTCGTTGACCCGCACCGCGCCGGGCTCGGCGTCGCCGCCGCGCGGGGTGACCGTGACGCCGGCGGTGAAGTCGACGGGCTGGCCGAACGCCTCGAGGTTCGCGGTCTCGTAGCTCACCGTGAAGTCGTCGAGGGTGAGCGTGTACGGGTCCAGTTCGGTGTCGTCGAAGAACCGGCCGGGGTTGAACGAGTCGTAGGCCAGCAGCGTGTTGACGAAGGTCTGGCCCTCCACGAGCACTCGTTGGCCGCTGAAGCCGAAGCCGCTGCCGAAGCCGACCACCACGAGGAGACCGACCAGGGCGGAGTGGAAGACCAGGTTGCCGGTCTCACGCAGGTAGCCGCGCTCGGCCGAGACCGAGAACTCAGTGGGGCTCTCGAACAGCGCCACCCGGTAGCGACCCTGCTTGAGCACGGTGCGGGCGGAGGCGACGGCGGTGGCGGCATCCGTGCCGGCCGGGGCCGTGCGGGTGGTGAAGCCGGCCAGCCGGCCGAGGCGCGCGGGGGTCTTGGGCGGTTTGGCGCGCAGGGCCTGCAGGTGGTGCTTGGTGCGCGGGATGACGCAGCCGATCAGCGAGACGAACAGCAGCAGGTAGATGGAGGAGAACCAGGCGGAGGAGTACACGTCGAACGCCTGGATCTTGTCGAGCACCGGCGCCAGGTCGGGGTTGTCGGTGAAGTACTGGGTGACGCCGTTCGGGTCGGAGCTGCGCTGGGGCACCAGCGAGCCGGGCACCGCCGCGATGGCGAGCAGCAGCAGCAGGAACAGCGCGGTGCGCATGCTGGTGAGCTGACGCCAGAACCAACGCAGGGTGCCGACAAAACCGAGTTTGGGCTGGGTGATCCCGTCGCCGGTGGGCGCCGGGGCGGAGTCGATGTGGTCAGATGGCCGGGACATAGCTGCCAATCACCCCTTGCAGGTTCAGGAGCCAGGCATTCCACACGCCGCTCACCATGAGCACCCCGATAACGATCAGGAGCACGCCGCCGAACAGGTTGATCGCTCGGATATGACGCTTGAGAAAGGCTACGGCCCCGGTGGCCCAGTTCAGGCCCAGGGCGATCAGCAGAAACGGGATGCCCAGGCCGAGCGCGTAGAACAGCGCCAGCAGGCCGCCCTGCCACGGTGAGCCGGTGCTCAGGCTGAGCGAGTTGATGGCCGTGAGCGTGGGGCCGGTGCACGGGGTCCAGCCGACCGCGAAGACCGCGCCGAGCACCGGAGCGCCGGCCAGGCCCATCCGCGGCCGCCAGGAGGTCTTGATGGTGCGCTGCATCGCGCCGAACTGACCGACGAAGACCAGGCCGAGCAGGATCACGACGGCGCCGGCGACGCGGGTGATCAGGTCACGGTACTGGTTGAGCCAGAACCCGGCGGCGCCGAACACCACGCCGGTGAGCACGAAGACCAGGGTGAAGCCGAGGATGAACAGGGCCACGCCCAGCAGCAGCCGGTTGCGTCCCCGGCGCGCGGAGAGCTTCGACCCGCTACTCCCGTCGGCGAACCCGCCGATGTAGGCCAGGTAGCCGGGCACGAGCGGCAGGATGCACGGGGACGCGAACGAGACGAGCCCGGCCAGCACGGCGATCGGGATCGCCAGGAACAGTTGCCCGCTGAAGACGATCTCGCCGAAGGGATTGCCCACGCCTAGCCGTCCTCGGCAATCGTGTCCTTGATCAGGGTTTCCAGGATGGACGGCGAGTTGACCTGGCCGAGGATGCGCGCGGCGACCCGACCAGAGGAGTCCAGCACCAGGGTGGTGGGCACGGCGTTCGGGGGGATGCTGCCGCTGAAGGCGAGCTGCAGGCCGCCGTCGTCGACATCCATCACCGATGGGTAGCTGATCTCGTAGCTTTCGTTGAAGGCGATGGCGCTGGGCGCCTGGTCGCGCACGTTCACACCGAGGAAGCTGGCGCCCTGACCGGCGAATTCCTCGCTGATCGTCTTGAGGTCCGGGGCCTCGGCGCGGCAGGGGGCGCAGCTGGCGTACCAGAAGTTGACCACGAGGACCTCGCCTGTGTAGTCGTCGGAGCTGACCGTGGAGCCGTCCTCGAGGGTGCCGTCGAAGACGACGGACTCGCCGCGATCTTCGGCGGCGATTTCGGTGACGCTGCCGTCGCCGGCGATGTAGCCCTTGCCGCTGCCTTCACGGTACTGCGCGGCGAGCGGGTCGTCGCTGGTGCACCCGGTCAGCACGAGGCCGAGGCTGACGAGGCCGATCAGGGCGGCAGGAATCAGGCGTGGTCGGCGACTCACACTGCACCTACATCGTTGGCCGGCACCAGAAGGGCGGCGGCGGGACTCGCATAGCCGACCTCGGCGGGCACATTGTCGTGCAACGACAGCGTGGTGATGCTGGACAGGTCACAGCGGCGTTTGCGCGGGTCGTGGGCGAGGCGTTCGTGGGCCAGGGTGCGGTGCACCATCCAGATCGGCAGCTGGTGGCTGACCAGAACGACGTCACCGTCGTCGACCGAATGGAAGGCATCGTCGATGGCGGCGAGCATCCGAGCAGAGATGGACGCGAAAGGCTCGCCCCAACTGGGCCGGGCAGGGTTGATCAGGCTGGGCCAGGTGCGCGGGTCGCGCAGGGCGCCGCCGGGGCCGCGCATCCGCTTGCCCTCGAAGCGGTTGGCGGGCTCGATGATGCGCTCGTCGAGGTGGATGGGCAGGCCGAAGGCCGCCATGATCGGGGCTGCCGACTCCTGGGTGCGCTGCAGCGGCGAGGCGATGATCCGCCCCACGGGGCGCCCACGCTCGACGAGGTCTGCGGCAGCCGCCTCGGCCATCCGCTGCCCCAAATCGGACAGCCGAAAGCCGGGAAGTCTGCCGTAAAGCACGCGCTCGGGGTTAAAAACCTCACCGTGCCGCACGAGATGTACCTGGCTAGCTACCACACGCTCCAGTCTACGGAGAGGTCACCCGCGAATTCGCCGAGAGCTGTGCGGCTAAACTCAGGGGGTGAATGCGCGCGTACTGATCAAGAACCTTGCTGCCCTCGACGACGGTCTCGTTTCCGTGTCCGGATGGGTTGAAACCGTCCGAGACCAGAAGAAGGTGCAATTCGTCGTCTTGCGCGACGAATCCGGCGCCGTGCAGCTGGTCAATCCACGCACCACGGATGCCGAGGGTGTCGTCGTCGACGACGAGCCGGCGACCACCATCTCCGGCCTGTCCCAGGGCAGCTTCGTCACCGTGACCGGGCAGCTCAAGCACGACGAGCGCGTCAAGCTCGGCGGCATCGAGATCAAGCTGGCGTCCCTCGAGGTCGTCACCCTCGCCATCCCGGAGACCCCGATCGCGGCAGACTCCAGCCTGGACAAGCGTATGGACTGGCGCTTCCTCGACCTGCGCCAGCCCAAGGCGAGCCTCATCTTCCGCATCCAGACCACGTTCGAGCACGCCCTGCGCACGTACTGGATCGAGCACGACTTCATCGAGCTGCACACCCCGAAGCTGATGGCCAGCGCGAGCGAGTCCCGCGCCGAGCTGTTCGAGGTGGAGTACTTCGACCGCAAGGCCTACCTGGCGCAGAGCCCGCAGTTCTTCAAGCAGATGGCGCAGTCCGCAGGTTTCGGCAAGATCTTCGAGGTGGGGCCGGCGTTCCGGGCCGACCCGTCGTTCACCAGCCGGCACGCCACCGAGTTCACCAGCGTTGACTCGGAGATCAGTTGGATCGACAGCCACGAAGACGTCATGCAGCTGCACGAGGACCTGCTCGTGGCCGCGTTCACCGCGGTGAAGGCCAAGCACGGCGAGGAGGTGCTCGCGCTGTTCGGCGTCGAGGTCACCGTGCCGAGCACGCCGTTCCCGCGCATCCCGCTGGCCGAGGCCAAGGAGATCGTCAAGAGCCGCGGCTACGAGGTTCCCCGTGAAGACGACGACATGGACCCCGAGGGCGAGCGCCAGATCGCGGCGTACGTCGCCGAGACCTACGGGCACGAGTTCGTGTTCCTCACCGACTACGCGTCGAGCATCCGCCCGTTCTATCACATGCGCCACGAGGGCGACGCGAGCCTGACCAACAGCTACGACCTGATCTTCAACGGCACCGAGATCTCCACCGGCGCGCAGCGTGAGCACCGCATCGACGTCCTCGTCGAGCAGGCCGTGGAGAAGGGTCTCGACCCGGCCGAGATCGCGGGTTACCTGGACTTCTTCCGTTACGGGGTACCGTCCCACGGTGGCTTCGGCATGGGCCTGGCCCGCGTGCTGATGCTGATGCTGCACCAGGCATCCATCCGCGAGGTCACCTACCTGTTCCGCGGGCCGACCCGCCTGGAGCCGTAACCCCTACTCCCGCTCGCGAAAGTCGCGCCTGTCTCACGGACAGGCGCGATTTTTCGTTAAGACCAAACCTTTTCCGGGGTGGGGCCGAACCACCTGCATACCAAGCAAGCCCCCACACTCCACAGCAAAGGACTTCATCATGCGCAGCTTCACCAAGACCGCACTCGGCCTCACCACCGCAGGCCTGCTCGTCGCCGGCCTCGCCGCCTGCTCCACCGACGAGGGCACCNAGAAGGAGCAAGCTCCCTCGTCACCGTTCGACTTGCATGTGTTAAGCACGCCGCCAGCGTTCGTCCTGAGCCAGGATCAAACTCTCCGTAAATGTTTAATAGCCTCACCACCGAAGTGATGGGCACATCTAGTGCCGAAAGCCACCGGAATAGGCGAACAATCAGCAAGTTTGAAACTGACAGAACAAATCATTACTGACTTGCTTTGTTGTTTAAATGTTTTCCAAAGGAATCTCTTTCGCGGTATCCCCTAGAAAGGGACCCTACGACCGAGGTTTTTGGCATTTGACATTGTGCACGCTGTTGAGTTCTCAAGGATCGGACGCACCCGACTTCAGGCCATGTGATTGGCTGTCGCTCCGGGGCAACTTGACTACCTTAGCCTCCGTTCGAATCCGTGTCAAATCGACTGAGCGGCGTGTTTCCGGCAAACTAGTGCCTGAAAACGCTCCGTTCGTTCGATCCGAGGGATCTTGCGAAGAGCTGATTCCTGGCCAAAACGAAGAGCCACACCGAAACGATGTGGGTTGTTTTGACTGGGAGTTGGTCCCGCTTGAGGCCGGAAGCTCTGCGGCTTTTCCGAACCTGTGGGGTGACGAGAGATGACATTACGGGGATTCCGGAGGGGCCGCAAATTGGATCTGACACCCGGGCGTGTCGGGGTGGTTTGCCCCATATGGCGCGCCGACAGCGGGTGTCCGAGAGACGACTAGGGCGAGGGCTGAACGCCGCGTTGGGCATCCGCGATCGACACGATTCGATGCCTGATCAGCTGCCAACCCTGAGGCGGGGTGGTCACACGCGCGTGCCGTTCACAGAGGTCATAGGTGTGTGGCTCGTGGGTGCCGGCGAGCGGTCCCAGGACAGCCATCGAGTCGGCATAGGAGAACGTGAGAGTCGCCACGGCCTCATCGTTGCAGGAGATTCTTGAACACGCTCTGACTGACATGGTGATTCAGGGTACCGCCGATGCCCCGGAAGTAGACTGGGGGTATGCCTCGTTCACGCCGCACAACCGTGCAAGCACCGACCTCGCGCGGTCGGGGCCGGGACCGACACGGCCGTGGCATCCGCAGTTCTGCCACCGGACCTTTCCTTCCTCCCCTGCGTACGCGGGTGGACACTTTCGACATGACCATCGCGTCGACGGTCGACTACTTGCGCATGGTGTGGCCGGCCGAACTCGCCGATGTGTCCTTCGAGGTGGCCGCAGGGCCGCTCAACGTGATTCCCGGCGTCGGGGTGGCGCGGTACGCGGTGGATGCCCGTGAGCGTCGCATCACCTTCTTCCGGCTGCCGATCCAGCGGCTGAGCGGACTGCACCGCAATGACGAGTTCCATCAGCGCATGGTGATCGAGAGCTGCGTCTTCCGCGGGGTCGCCGAACTCCTCGGCAAGGACCCCTGGGATCTCGCGCCGGATCGATTCCGCCACTTCTAGGGGCGCATCCCGCACGCGAACGCCACGAGGACCAAACCTTTTCTGACGTGGGGACGAACCACCTGCATACCAAGCAGCACTCCCCCACAGCAAAGGACTTCATCATGCGCAGCTTCACCAAGACCGCACTCGGCCTCACCACCGCAGGCCTGCTCGTCGCCGGCCTCGCCGCCTGCTCCACCGACGAGGGCACCGCGTCGACGTCGTCGTCCAGCTCCTCGTCCTCCAGCAGCTCCGCCGAAGCCACCCCCACCCCGGTCGCCTCCATCCCCACCCTCACCGGTGTCGACACCTCCGTGCTCCTGGACGCCGACTTCGCCGCCGCCCTCACCAGCCTGGGCCTGACCCCCGGCACCGTCGGCACCGCCACCCTCGAAGAAGGCAGCCTGCACTTCCCCATCACCGGCGGCAACGTGGACTACTACGACCCGGCCGAGGACTACCGCCCCTACGTCCAGGGCAACATCGAACACGAGGGAAGCGGCTTCTCCCTCACCGCCGGCGAGACCGTCGTCGAACTGACCAACTTCACCATCGACCCCGGCACCTCCGAACTCTTCGGTGACGTCACCGCCAACGGCGAATCCGCCGCCACCCAGGTCAAGCTCTTCGACCTCTACGGCGGAACCCTCGAACCCCTCAAGATGGACGGCGACAACGCCATCCTCACCGGCACCACCGTGCACATCAGCGCCGACGCCGCCGCCCTGCTGAACACCACCTTCAACACCGACGCCGTCGCCGACCAGCTCCTCGTCGGCATCGCCACCATCACCGTCAACACCAAGTAACACCCCCGCACCACACGAAAAACGGCCGAGCACCAGCTCGGCCGTTTTTTCGCGCCACAAGCACCCCGCACCCCGTGCCCA
>NZ_SOGH01000013.1:0-110482 GCF_004402305.1 Cryobacterium sp. TMB3-10
CGGTGCGGCGGCCCGTGGCGCGGATGCGGGACCAACGGGCGGTGCCGCGGCGGCGGGCGGCGCCGGTGCAACAGGCGGCGCCGCGGCGGGGATGACCGGAGTCGCGGGAGCGGCCTGAGCCGGCGGGGTGCGTCGCGCGGCGTCAACGGCCGGATCGGGCTCGATGGTCGGGGTGAGGCCCCAGCGGAAACCGCCGGACGGCGCCGGGGTGGTGGCGGCAGGCGCGGTGTCACCGTCGGCCGACGCAGAATCCGGGGATGGAACCTGCGCAGCGGGCCCCGGCGGTGCGGCGGGCGGGTCTGCTGGCGGTGCGGCGGGCGGCGCAACCGGCGGAACGACAACGGGCGTGACGGGGAGGGCGACGGTCGGGGGAGAGTCGGGCCCCGCATCCGCCTTGGTGCCGGCGGCGGCCTCGGCGGCAGCCTCGCTGTCGTCGGCGTTCAGCTGAGCCGCGAGCCAGTCCAGGCCGAGGTCCTTGTCGTCGTTGCCGCCCTGCTGCTCGGGCATCAGCTCAGTCCCAGGTCCTCGAGTCCGATGGCCGCGTAGTACGGGTAGCCGGCCTCTTCGATGATTTCGCGGGCCCCGGTGCTGCGGTCCACGACCACGGCGACGCCGGCGATGATGGCGCCCACCTTGAGCAGCGCCTCGATGGCAGCGAGCGGTGAGCCACCGGTGGTGGAGGTGTCTTCGAGGACGATGACCCGCTTGCCGGCGAGGTCTGGGCCCTCGACCTGGCGGCCACGGCCGTGGTCCTTGGGTTCCTTGCGAACGACGAAGGCGTCGTAGGCCAGCCCGCGGGCGGCACCCTGGTGCAGGATCGCGGTGGCGACGGGGTCGGCGCCCATGGTCATGCCGCCGACGGCCACGACATCCGGAATGTCCTTGATGAGATCGATCATGACCTGGCCGATCAGCGGGGCGACCCTGTGGTCGAGGCTGACCTTGCGGAGATCCACGTAGTACGTGGCCTTCTTGCCACTGGTGAGGGTGAAGTCACCGTGGAAGACGGCGTCGGCCGAGATGTAGTCGATGAGTTTTCTGCGGGTATCCATCACAGGGCTACTTTAGGCCAACACGCGCCCGCGCGCCCGGTGCACGATACGGGCGTGCGCCGGTCGGGGTGATCAGAAGCTGCGAACGAACTTCCGCACGGGAACACGACCGTAGCCATCCTTGTTCACGGCAACGACGGTGCCGACGACGGCGCCTACGGCAACAAGGGAGATGAGGAGCATGAAAACGAACACGGTCGTGCCTTTCGAGGGAAGTGGATGGCCGGGCCACGCGGGCTGCTGCCCGGTAACCGACGTCTTTATCTGACCACCAACAACCATTCAGCACAATCACATTGTTTAGCAAGGACTATGTAGTCTGGCTTCATGGATGTTCAGCGCCTCGAACTGCTCCGCGAGCTGGCCGAACGCGGCAGCGTGACCGCCGTTGCGCGGGCCACCCACCGCACCCCGTCTGCGGTCTCGCAGCAGCTGAAGGTCCTCGAGCGCGAGGCCGGCCTGCCCCTCACCGAACGCAGCGGGCGCGGGCTTGTGCTCACCGACGCCGGCCGCGCGCTGGCCGCGAGCGCGACGGATATCGCGGTGGCGCTGGAGCGCGCCACAGCCGTCTGGGACACCTTCCGCAACCGGGCCACCGGCGACGTGAGCCTGGTCACGTTCCCCACCGCCGGACAGATGCTGCTGCCGGGCGCACTGCAGGACCTGGCCGACCACGACGGCCTGGCGGTGCATTGCACCGACATGGACCCGGAGCTCAGCGACTTTCCCGCGCTCACGAGCGAATACGACATCGTGCTCGCCCACAGCATGCGCGGGCAGCACACCTGGGGCGGGCGCGGCCTCACCTCGGTGCCCCTGATGACCGAACCCCTCGACGTCGGCCTGCCGACCGGACACAGACTGGCCGGTCGGGTGTCGCTGGGCGCGAGCGACGTGGTCGGTGAGACCTGGATCGGCGTGCCCCTCGGCTACCCGTTCGGACGCATCCTGCACGACATCGAACTGCAGACCGGCAGCCGCGCCCGGGTCACCCAACGGTTCGCGGACATGCGGCTGATCGAATCGTTCATCATGGCCGGGCTCGGCATCGCCCTCGTCCCCCGATACACCTCCAGCGGCGACCAGCCCGGCCGGATGGTACTCAAGCCACTACGGGGACTCGACGCCGAACGGCAGATCGTGGCGCTGATGCGGCCCGACCGAGCCGAGCGCCTGGCCGTGCGTACCGTCGTCGAGGCGCTGCGCGCCCGGGCGGCGCAGGTGCAGGCCGAGCACGCGGCGGCGGCCGGCTGAGCCGGTACTCCAGCGGCTGGTCCTCCAGCGGCTGGTCCTCCAGCGGCTGGTCGTGCGCCGGCGGTTAGGCTGACCGGATGGCTGACATCGAATGGACCCTGCGCTGGGAGGCCGATCTCTCGGCCGACGACCACACCGCCCTGGCGGCCCTGTTCGCGCGCTACTACCCCGAGGACCACGCCACCTTCACCGGCACCCGCAGCTGGATGGGCGCCCGCCCGGAGGCCCGCGTGATCGGTTACCACGACGGCCGGCCGGTCGCCCACCTCGGCTTCGTGCGGCGGATGCTGCGCCTCGAGTCCGGCGGGTCGCAGCTGGTCGGCGATGTGGGACTGGTCGGCGTCGATCCCGACTTCCAAGGCACCGGCCTCGGCCGTCGGCTGCTCGCCGAGGCCGCCACGGCCCTGACCGGCCAGGGGCTGCCGTTCGGCTACCTCACCTGCGCTCCCGAGCTCGTCGCCTACTACGCCGGTGGCGGCTGGCGGCAGTCGCCCGGACAGGTGACCCGCATGATCGACACCCGGATGCGCCCGGAGACCTTCACCGGCCCCGCGATGGTGCTCCCGGTGGCGGCGCCGTTCAGCAAATGGCCGACCGGGCAGACGATCATCCGCGACGGCCTCGAGGTCTAAGCCCTCTGGCTGCCGACGCGCCCGGCGTCAGAGCGTGCGCACGCCACTCAGGTACCGGTCCACCACCACGTCGACGAGTGCGGCCGGGGGCTCCTCGCCCTCGACGAGGAGGGTCGCGCTGACCACGTCCGCGCCGGCGTCCTGCGACCACCTGGCGAAGGTGCCCGGTGCCAGCAGATAGCTCGCGACGACCACGCGGGCATCCGGTGACTCACTGCGCGCGGCGGCCACGGCATCCACCAGACTCGGCGTCGCGGCGGCGATGAAGGCGACGGTGACCGGTCGGCCCAGCAGGGCGGCTAGTTGCTCGCCCGCTGTGCGGCAGTCGGCCACGGCGTCCGCGTCGCTCGATCCCGCGGCGGCGAGGATCACGCGGTCTTCCGCGCGCAGGCCACTCTGGGCCAGCCGGTCGGCGAGGATGTCGGTCAGCCGGCTGTCGGGTCCGAGCGCCGCGGTCACGCCGACCTGACGCGGTTGGGCCTGGGCCACGGCGTTGGCGAGGTCGAACTTCACGTGGTACCCGGCGGACACCAGCAGCGGCACGATGACGGCGGACCGGCCGGGGCCGGCCTCGGCGAGGCACTGTGGCACATCCGGCTGCTGCACATCGATGAAACCGGCCGCAACCGGGGTGGCCGGGCTGATTGTGGTCAGCGCACGAGTCACCGCGTCGACGAGGGCCAGCACCGCGCGCTGGGCAGCGGGATCCCGGGAGCCGTGCGAGGCGAGGAGCAGGAGCGGCGCTGTGTCGCGCTGGAGTGCGTCGCTCATCACGCCGCGGCGCGGGCCGAGGCGTCCGGGGCCAGCCGCACCTGCACCGAGCCGGATTCGACCCTGGTCTCGAAGGTGGGCAGCGTGAAGTCGGCGGAGGTGAAGCACTCGCCGGTGGCCAGGTCATAGACCTGCTTGTGCAGCGGCGAGGCCAACGTCACCCGGTCCCCGTGCGAGCCGACGATTCCCCGGCACATCACGAACGAGCCGGTCGCGGGGTCCCGGTTCGAGACGGCGTACACGGTTCCGTCGGGCATCCGCACCAACGCGAGCTGCTCGCCGTCGACGATGGCCGCTTCTGCCCACAGGGGTTCGAGCTGGGAGAGTTCGCAGACTGTCGCCCATCCGGTGGTGGCGTCGGCGCTCCGCGGCGCGGTGGTGCTTTCAGTGGTCAGCATGATGTCCTCGATTCCGGCGCCGGGCCAGTGGATGCGTTCGGCACCCCCTCAGATTACCCAAGCCGGGGTCGTGATCTTCGGGACCAAGTACCCTCTTTTAGCGCGCGCGGATGTGACTTACTTGAGGGACGCCATGAGGTCGGCGCGACGGCGGACGACGCCGTCGGGATTATGCGGCCTGATTTACCCGAGAGATGCCGTAATGACACTGAACACTCCCCTGCCGACGACCAGCGAATCGGACGGCGTGCGCCGCGTCATCGTGATCGGAGGCGGCCCCGCCGCGCACCGGTTCACCGAGGCCATGGTCGCCCGCACTGTCGCGGACGGCGATTCCGCCCGGCCCGTCGACATCACCGTCATCGGCGAGGAAATCCACCTGCCCTACGACAGGGTCTCCCTCTCGCACCGCCTGAACGGTCCGGAGGACCTCACCCTGGGCGACCCGGTGTTCTGGCAGTCCGAGACCGTGCGCTACCGCGGCGGCAGCCGCGTCACCGCCGTGGACCCCGCGGCCCGGACCGTCACCCTCGACAACGGTGACGCCCTGGCCTACGACGACCTGGTGTTCGCGACGGGTTCGAGCGCCTTCGTTCCGCCGGTGCCCGGTGGCGACAAGGGTGTCGTGTACCGCACCATCGAAGACGTGGACTTCCTCGTCAGCGAGACCGCACGCCTGAAGGCGAAGTTCGGCCGGCCCGCGAACGTCACCGTGATCGGCGGCGGCCTACTGGGGCTCGAGGCCGCCGGCGGTGTGCAGCACCTCGGCGCCAACACCACGATCGTGGATGGCGCCACCTGGCTGATGCCCACCCAGCTCGACCAGGGTGCCGGCATGGCCCTCGGCCGTCTCATCCACGGCCAGGGCATCCACCTCGAACTCGGCCACCGCCCCACCGAGATCCTCGTCGCCGAGACCGGCCAGGTACTCGGGTTGACCCTCGACGACGATCGGCAGATCAACGCCGACCTGATTGTCTGGTCCATCGGCATCCGTGCCCGCGACGAACTCGCCCGCGCGGCGGGCCTGGAGATCGGCCCGCGCGGCGGCATCGTGATCGGCGACGACTGCTCCAGCTCCGTGCCCGGCATCTGGGCCATCGGCGAGGTCGCCAGCTACGACGGCCGCTGCATCGGACTCGTCGCTCCCGCGAACGCGATGGCCGAGGTCGTGGCCGACAGGCTCAACGGCGGCCAGGCCCTGTTCCCCGGCATCGACGACGCCACCAAGCTCAAGCTCTCCGGTGTGGAGGTGGCCAGCTTTGGTGACGCCTTCGGCACCGGCGAGCGGGCCCTCGAGGTCGTCTACGCCGACCCCGCGCGTGGCCTGTACCAGAAGGTCGTCGTGTCCAGCGACGCCAAGACCCTGCTCGGCGGCATCTTCGTCGGCGACGCCTCCCCGTACCTGTCGCTGCGCCCGCTGCTCGGCCGCGAACTGCCCGCCGAACCCGGCGCGTACCTGTCCGCCTCCGGCGCCGAGCTGCCGTCCAGCTCCGACATGCCCGACGACGCCCAGCTGTGCTCCTGCAACGACGTGTCGTTCGGCACCGTGCGCGCGGCCATCCGTGGCGACCACGGCGACCCCGTCACCGAGCTCGGCGCACTCAAGGCCTGCACCCGGGCCGGCACCCAGTGCGGCTCGTGCGTGCCGCTGCTCAAGAAGGTTCTCGAAACCGAACTGACCGCCGCCGGCCTTGAAATCTCGAAGGCGCTCTGCGAGCACATCTCGATCAGCCGCAGCGAACTGTTCGAGTCGGTGCGGGTACTGCAGCTCACCTCGTTCGACCAGATCATGGAACGTTTCGGCACCGGCCTCGGCTGCGATGTCTGCAAGCCCACCATCGCCTCGATCCTGGCCTCGCAGTCCTCCGCGTACATCCTGGATGCCGGCCGTGGCGGCCTGCAGGACACCAACGACCGTGCCCTCGGCAACATGCAGAAGGACGGCAGCTACTCGGTTATCCCCCGCATTCCCGGTGGCGAAATCACCCCGGAGAAGCTCATCGCGATCGGCGAGGTCGCCGCCGAATTCAACCTGTACACCAAGATCACCGGTGGTCAGCGGATCGCCCTGTTCGGCGCCCGGCTCGACCAGCTGCCCGACATCTGGCGCACCCTGGTGGATGCCGGTTTCGAGTCCGGCCAGGCCTACGGCAAGAGCCTGCGCACGGCAAAGTCGTGTGTGGGGTCGGCCTGGTGCCGCTTCGGAGTGCAGGATTCCGTGGCGCTGGCGATCACGCTGGAGAACCGCTACCGCGGCCTGCGCTCGCCGCACAAGTTCAAGATCGGTGTCTCCGGCTGCGCCCGCGAGTGCGCCGAGGCCCGCGCCAAGGACATCGGCGTCATCGCCACCGAGCTGGGCTGGAACCTCTACGTCGGCGGTAACGGCGGCTTCCAGCCCGTTCACGCCGTGCTGCTCGCCAAGGACCTCGACGAGGAAACCCTGATCAAGTACATCGACCGCTACCTGATGTACTACATCCGCACCGCCGACCGCGTGCAGCGCACCGCCCGCTGGCAGGAAGACATCGAGGGTGGTTTCGACCACGTCCGCGACGTCGTCTGCAGCGATTCCCTGGGCATCGCCGATGACCTTGAAGCGGCCATGGCCGCCCACATCGACGTGTACGAAGACGAGTGGGCCGCCACGCTGGCCGATCCCGAGCGCCTGCGCCGGTTCCGGCCGTTCGTGAACTCCGACACCCCCGACCCGTCGCTCCTTCAGGTGATCGAACGCGGCCAGCCGCGTCCGGCCCGCCCTGAAGAACGCGACGGCACCAGCGCCGCCGGCCCCGTCCACCTGGCCGGCCTCACCATCCCGGTTCGCCGGGACGACATCGACATCCCGGTTTCCTCGGCGACCGGCGTGGAGTAGCCCGTGTCCGCCGGCCTCGACTTCTCGGGGAAACGGGTCCTCGTCGTCGGCGGGGCCCACGCGGCACGCCGTGTCCTCGCGCGGTACCTGGCCTCGGGCGCGACCGTGTACCACCTGGCCGGACCCGGCCCGCAGTCGCCGGCCGTCCGACCGGCCCCCGGGGTGCACACCCCGGTGTTTCCCCGGTCGGTCGGCGCCTGGAATGCGCTCATCGCCGCCGTCGACCTGGTCGCCGTCGTGGAGACCACTCCGCCCACCGACGCCGTGATCGCTGCGGCGTGCGCGCGGCACCGCACCTGGCTGAGCCGGGAAACCGCGGCGTCGACCGCGCCCATCGGGTCGGTCACGCTCGTCGGCGGCGGCCCCGGCCTGGAAAGCCTGCTCACGGTCGGTGCGCTCGCGGCACTGAACGCGGCCGACATCGTCTACTACGACCGGCTCGGCCCCACCGACAGGCTCGACGTCTGGGCGCCCGGCGCCGAGCAGATCGACGTGGGCAAGGCTCCCGGTCACCACGCGATCCCCCAGCGCGATGCTGAGCGGATGATGGTGGCATCCGCCCTGGCCGGCCTCACCGTGGTGCGCCTGAAAGGCGGCGACCCGTTCGTCTTCGGTCGGGGTGGCGAAGAAGTCATCGCCTGCCGCGCCGCCGGTGTACCGGTGACCGTGATCTCTGGGGTGACCAGCGCCATCGCCGTGCCGGCCGCCGCGGGCATCCCCGTCACCCACCGCGAGATCACCCGGATGTTCACGGTGATCTCCGGGCACGCGCCGATCAACGACACCGAACTGACCCACCTGGTGGGCCTGGGCGGCACCATCGTGGTCCTGATGGGAATCGGCACCCTGCAGCAGCTGGTTGCCGGCCTCACCAGGCTCGGGATGCGCACCGACATGCCCGTGGCGATCGTGGAGCGCGGTTTCGCCCACGACCAGCGCACGACCCTCGGCCGGCTGGACAGCATCGCCGCGCTCGCGGCCCACGCCGGGGTGCGATCCCCCGCCGTCGTGGTGATCGGCGACGTGGTGGCCCTGGCCGCGCACGGCGATGACACTGCCGCCGATCTCCTGCGCGAGGCCGCGACCCTGGCGACCTAGGTTCCCGCCCCGCCGACCCGACTGACCGGCCGAGTTGCTGCAAAACCCCCTGTGCCTGCTCTGAAGGAGGAACTTTGCGGCAAGTCAGCGAAGGGGATCACCGCCACTTGAATGAGGTGCTCCCGGCGATGGTGCCGCATCCCGGCACCGCGAAGGCGGCGATCCTGCCTCGCCGGCTGCGCTGCCGGGGTGGGGCGAGAACCGCCGCCTTCCTCTGCCGCCTCCGCCCGGCCCCGGGCGGGAGGCGGTCAGGCTCTACCGTGCGACGCCCGGGTTCGGCGCGACAGGGAGTCGACGATGACCGCAAGCAGCAGCACCGCGCCGGTGATCATGTACCGGATCGACGAGTCCAGGTTGAGTAGGGTCAGGCCGCTGGAGATCGACTGGATCACCAGGATGCCCAACAGCGCTGAGAACGCGCTGCCGCGGCCGCCGAAGAGGCTGGCGCCGCCGATCACCGCGGCGGCGATGGCGTTGAGGTTGGTGTCGCCGCCGCCCGAGCCCTGGTTGGCTGCCGCCAGCCGGCCCGCGGCGAGGATGCCGCCCAGGGCCGCGAAGGTGGAGCACAGCACAAAAACCGTGAGGTAGACCTTGGTGACGTTGATGCCGGACCGCCGGGCAGCCTCCACATTGCCGCCGACCGCGTACACCGACCGGCCCCAGCGGGTGCGGGTGAGGAAGAAGTTCATCACCACGACGAGCACCAGGAACAGCACGAATGTCGCGCCGACACCGCGGGTCTGGTTGAGGTACCAGGTGGGCACGGCGAGCACCAGCAGCAGGAACACGCTGCGCACCACGATCGAGGTGGCCGGCACGGCCGAGAGCCCCGCCGCCGCCCGCCGGTTCGCGGTGACGAGCAGTTGCGCCGCATAGGCCAGTGCCGTCAGTATCACCAGCACGTAGGAGAGCCAGTCGGGCAGGAACCACTGCTGGGCGAACTGCACGATCCAGGAATCGAACGGGATGTTGATCGACCCCGTGGAGCCGAGCACCCACAGCTGCAGCCCGAGGAAGCCGAGCAACCCGGCCAGGGTGATCACAAAGCTGGGTACCCCGAACCGGGTATACAGGAACCCGTACAGCAGGCCGATGACCACACCGGACAGCAACGAGGCCAGCAGGGCGACCGGCAGCGGCCAGCCCAGGTTGACAAAACCGACCGCGAGGATGGCCGCGGACAGGCCGCTGACCGACCCGACCGACAGGTCGATCTCGCCCAGCAGCAGCACCAGCACGATGCCGATGGAGATGGTGCCGACGGCCGCGCACTGCAGGGTGAGGTTGACCAGGTTGGTGCTGGAGAGGAAGTTTGGGTTGAGCAGGGAGAACGCCACCCAGATCACGATCAGGCCGATCACAACGGGCAACGAACCGATGTCACCGGAACGTACCCGCCGACCGAAGGCGCGCACCGCACCGCCGATGCCGTGCTGCTGGATGAGACGCTCGTCCTGCAGGTCGGCGGCCACCGCGGCGAGGCGCACGGTTTCGGTGGGCGGCGCCGCCGGTTCGGGCGGGCTGGACTGTGGGGGCGATGTCGGGGTCGTCATGGCCGGGCCTCCTCTGGGGGTGCAACATCAGGGGGTGCAACGTCAGGGGATGGAACAGCGTCATCCGCGGCCTCCGGAGAGCCGACCCGGGCTTGGGCGCGCCGGGTGACGGCGTTATCGGAGGCGCCGGTGATGGCCGCGATGATGTCTTCGTAGGTGACATCGGCCACCTTGAATTCACCGTTGTTGCGGCCCAGACGCAGCACCACGATGCGGTCGGCGACGGCCTGCACATCCGCCATGTTGTGGCTGATCAGCACCACGGCCAGGCCGCGTTCACGCAGCCGCTCGATGAGGTTGAGCACCTCGGCGGTCTGGGCCACACCCAACGCCGCGGTGGGCTCGTCGAGGATCACGATGCGCGGGTCGCCGATCAGCGAACGGGCGATGGCCACGGTCTGGCGCTGACCGCCAGACAACGACGCCACCGGGATACGCACCGAGGGGATGCGTGCCGACAGTTGCCGCAACAGCTCCCAGGAGCGCTTCTCCATCTCGACCTCGTTGATGGTGCCCCGGCCGAGTTCGTGGCCGAGGAACAGGTTGGCGACCACGTCGAGGTTGTCGCACAGGGCCAGGTCCTGGTAGACGGTGGCGATGCCCAACGCGCCGGATTCAGCCGGGTTGTTGATCGTGACCGATTTGTCTCCGTCGGTGATCGTGCCGCCGTCCTTGGGGTGCACGCCGGCGAGGATCTTGATCAGGGTGGACTTGCCGGCACCGTTGTCGCCGACCAGCGCGACCACCTCACCGGAGTAGATGTCCAGGTCGATGGCGGTGAGGGCTTGCACGGCGCCGAAGTTCTTGTCGATCCCGCGCATGGAGAGCACGAGTTCGCTGGTGGGTGCGCCCTGCACGGGTTCGGGGGAAAGCACGGTCATTGTGATTCCTCTGTTTGCAGCCGCTGGCTGTTGGAGCCGGTGGGCCGACCGGGAGTCGAATCGTGGGTAGGACTCCCGGTCGGCGTCTGGGGCACCGCCTTACTGCAGGCCGGCGGCCGCGCAGGCGTCCGCGTATTCAGCGGTGCAGATCTCGTCGACGGTGTAGAAATCGTCGGCGATCACGGTGTCGGCAATGTTGTCGACGGTGACGACGACCGGGGTGAGCAGGGTCGCGGGGATGCCGTCAATCTCGGTGTCTCCCTCCGGCGTTTCGCCGCGGGCCAGCTGGTCGGCCACCTCGGCAGCCAACTCCGCTTCCAGTTTGATCGCCTTGTAGACCGTCATGAATTGGTCGCCGGCGACGATGCGCTGGATGCCGGTGAGCTCGGCGTCCTGACCGGTGACCGGGGGGATCGGGTCGACTCCGGCGGCCCGCAGTGCCGCGATGGCGCCGCCTGCCGTACCGTCGTTGGCCGCGTAGACGCCCGAGATCTGGTCACTGAACTGACCGATCTGGCCGGCCGCGAAGGTCTGAGCCTCCTCGGCACTCCAGTCCGGCGTGTCGAACTCGGCCAGGATCGGGATGCCGCTCGCGTCGATGACCGAGTGGGCGCCTTCCTTGAACAGCGTCGCGTTGCCGTCGGTGGGCGACCCGTTGATCATGATGATGCCGGTGGTCGTACCGTCGGCCTGGAGCCGCTCCACGAGGGCCTCACCCTGGAGAACACCGACCTGTTCGTTGTCGAAGGAGATGTAGTAAGCGATCTGGCCACCCTCGATGAACCTGTCGTAGGCGATCACCGGAACGTCCTGCGCGGCGGCGTTCGCGACGATGCTGGCTGCCGCCGCACCGTCGACGGGGTCGAGAACCATGACCTCGATGCCCTCGGTGAGGGCGGATTCAGCCTGCTGTTGCTGCTTCGAGGCATCCTGGTCGGCGTTGGCATAGACGACTTCGTAGTCGCCCAGGGTCGCCAGATGTTCTTCGAACAGCGGGCGGTCGAATTTCTCGTACCGGGCCGTCTGGGATTCGGGGAGGAGCAGGCCGATCTTGATGGCGTCGCCGGACCCGCCGCCGTCGTCGCTGCCGCCGTCGTCGCCGGTGGTGCACGCGGTCAGAGCACCCGCGGTAGCGATCAATGCGATCGACAGGAGCGCGAACCTCTTCCTGGGTTTTCTCATGATGTGCCTCCTACTGTGACCACCCTCGTTGGCGGTGTAACGAGCATGGCCCCGGTGCCAAATGCCGTCAAGGCTTGAACTCAAGAGGCCAGACCGCCCCTTTCGGGCGATATTTGCGGGGCCAGACCGGGCAGGATGCCACCGATCCCCGGCAGGATATCGGGGGCCGGGGCGGCCGCCACGGTGCGGATCGGGCCGTCGGTGCGGCCCGCCGTGATCTGGGCGCGATCGATGGCGAAGAGCACCGCGCCGAGCAACTCGGCCCGCTCCCCCAGCTCGCCCTTGACTACCTCGGGCACCCCGGCTGCAGTGGCCAGGGTGGAGCGTTCCAGAGCGTGCCGCAGGGGGCTGAGCAGCATCTCGCCGGCTTCGGCCAGCTCACCGCCGACCACGATGCGGTGCGGGTCGACGAGGTTGCTCAGACCCGCGAGCGCGATACCCAGGTGCCGGCCGGCATCGGCGATCACCCGGCGCGCCAGGGCCTCGCCCGCCTCGGCGCGCAGCACGACGTCGCGCAGCTTGACCTCGCCGTGGCTGCCGGGGAACTTCGCGGCCAGCGCCGAGGCTCCCACCAGGGTCTCCAGGCAGCCGCGGTTGCCGCATCGGCAGACCAGGCCCTGCTCGTCGAGGGTGACGTGACCGATCTCTCCGGCCTTGCCGCTACCGCCGCGATAGACCCGGCCATCCACGATCAGGCCGGCGCCCACGCCGTGCGACAGACGCAGATAGGCCGCCTGCCGGACGCCCTGGGCCGCGCCGATGCGGTACTCCGCGAGTGCACCGAGGTTGGCCTCGTTGTCGACGAACACCGGCCGGTGCAGCCGCGACTCGAGTTCTTCGGCGACGGGCACCCCGTCCCAGCCGCGCAGCAAGCCGGCGGTGGCGATGAGGCCGGTACGCGGGTCGACAGGCGCGGCCAGACCCACCCCCACCGCGAGCACCTCGTCGAGGCCGGCGCCCACCGACTCGGCCATGTCCCGGATGAGCAGCATCACCCTGTCGAGTTCGCTGTCGGCGCGGTGGTCGCGGGCCAGCGGCAGCATCCGCTCGGCCAGCACCTGGTGGCCGGCGTCGGCCAGCGCCAGCCGCAGTTGCCGGTTCGCCACGTGCAGGCCCACCACCAGGCCCAGTTCCCTGGCGAGGGTGACTCGCACCGCGCGACGGCCGCTGCGGGACGTGGGCGTGGTCGCCAGCACCCCGGCGGCGGCCTGCTCCTTGACGATGTTGGACACCGTGGCCGGCGACAGCCCGGTGACCGCGGCCAGTTCCACCTGGGTGAGGGCGCCGTGGTGGGTGATCGCGTCGAGGATGCGGGCGCGGTTGGCCTCACGCAGGGACGACTGCGACCCGGGATTGCGGCGGCTGCTCACAGGAGACACGATACTGCCGAGACCACCAGGACGGGCAAGCTTTCGCGCCGGGCGGTATTCCTGGACGTCCGGCGAGTGAAACGGACACGCAAGCCAAACAGGACGAGTCACCGCTGGCGGCTGTCGACCCGGACGTCGCGGACAAGGTGAAGGTGGCGCCGGGCACGGGCGGACCGGACGATTTCGGGGACGTGGAGGTCAACGAGGAAGACATCAACCTTCCGCCGTTCGGCGAGCACGTTGAGCCGCCGGACTAACCGGCCCACCGCACCGGCGGTGCCCCGCTAGCGCACCGCGTCAGCGAGAGCCCCGCCCAGCCACCGCTCGACCTCACGCTGCGATCGCAGCCTCACGACGACGAGGTGGGGGTGCGCAAGTTCCAGCGCCGGCACCCGTTCGTCGTATTTCCGCCGGGTCGAGATCGCCCACCGCACGATGTGCTCACGGTCACTGAGCAGCGTGCGGATGGGTGGCTCGACGTTGCCGTTCCACAACTCCTCGCGGCGAACCCGGCGGCGGATGGTACGGCGGATCACCCGGGGAAGCGTGACGCGCAGAACGGCAGATCGAGCCACACGAGCAGATCGGCACGTTCGGCAAGCACCTCGCGGGCGGCGCTGTACTGCCATTCGGTCGTCCATGACTCCGCGGCGATGAAACCGCGCACATCATCGGCGAATTCCGGCCGGGGCACCCACTTCGGGCCGTGGAACAGCGCGTCGATCTCCGTGTGTGCGCCCCCGGTGATCACGGCGATCCGCGCGGCGAGGGTGGTTTTGCCCGTACCGGACACCCCGGCAACCAGCACTCGGCGGGGCCGAAGCGGAAGGGCACCGTCGGCGGAGGCCATGGCCGTCCGACTCATCGCGGGCGCACCGGTCAACGCCTGATGGGTTTCCACTGCGGCGGGTCCTGGACGGTTCGCTGGGGCACGATGCGAGGGAGCACTCGGTGCAGCCGGACCGAGGACCTGAAGTACAGGAAAGCCAGCAACGCATCAGCGATCACACCGAGCACGCCTGCGAGTGCCACGTCGGTCGCCCCCGTGGCGACCGAGAACATCCAGTTGGCGACGCTCAGGACCAGCAACGATCCGACCACGAAGCCGGCCCGTGGTCGCGAGGTCATCCGCCACCAGGCGCGTGGCGGCTCAACCGGCTCGTCTGCACCACGGAAGGACCGCACACCACCGAAATAGAGGAGCAGGTACAGCAGGATGCCCTCCACCGCAAAAATCGGATTCGTGACGGTGTGCGGAAAGGCCGCGCTGTTGAGTGCCAAGACGGTCAGACCGGCGGCAATGTAGGCGACCTTCCACCGCGTCTTTCGGATGCGAAGCATGGCCAGAGCCTATGCCCAATGCCACAGCTCACTGGGACGATTCAGGCTGCGGCAATTCGTGCAGCCGCATCGCAATTGGGACGTGTGCGGTGGAGCTCGGCTTAGAGCGTGTCGACGGCAGCCCGTTCGACGGCAAGACCCGCGTGGTAGCGGTCCAGGTAGTCGGCGAAGCCGGCGACGTCGACAGGGTCGGGGGCGACGGTCTCGAATTCTTGCCCCACGAACACTCGCTCACGCAGGTACCCGTCCAGGTCGAGGTCGACGCCGGATGCTGTGGCCGCCGTGTAGGACGCCAGGACCGCGATGCCCCAGGCGCCGCCCTCCGATGCCGTCTCGGCGACCGAGACCGGGGCATCCAAGGCGCCGGCGAGGAATCGCTGGGCGACACCGGCGGTGCGGAAGAGCCCACCGTGCGCGAACATCGCGTCGAGTTCGACGCCCTCCTCGGCGAGAACGCGCATGCCGAGGCTGAGCGTGCCGAACACTCCGTAGAGCTGCGCGCGCATGAAGTTGGCGAGGGTGAGCCGGCTGTCGGGGGTGCGCACGAAGAGCGGCCGCCCCTCGGTGAGGCCGGCGATGGGCTCGCCGGCCAGGTGGTTGTAGGCCAACAGGCCGCCGGCATCCGCGTCACCGTCGAGCGCCTCACGGAACAGGGCGTCGAATACCGCGTCGCTGGCAACGGGGTTACCGCTGGCCGCGGCGAAGCGGCCGAACATCCCGGCCCACGCGGCGAGCTCGCTTGCCCCGTTGTTGCAGTGCACCATCGCGACGGGATCGCCGGCCGGGGTGGTGACCAGGTCGAGTTCGTGGTGCACCTTTTTGAGGGGGCGCTCGAGCACAACCATCGCGAAGATGCTGGTGCCGGCGCTGACGTTACCGGTGCGCGGGGCGACGGAACAGGTCGCGACCATGCCCGTGCCGGCGTCGCCCTCGGGCGGGCACAGCACGGCGCCTGGACGCAGGGCACCGGTCGGGTCGAGAAGGGCCGCGCCCGCCGCCGTGAGCTCGCCTGCCGGCTGGCCGGCCACCAGCACGGTGGGCAGGAGTGCGGCCAGGTTGAGGTCGGGAGCGGACTCGGCGACCAGACCGTCGTATCGGGCGAGGAGCTCGGCGTCGTAGTCCGCGGTGGCGGCGTCGATGGGGAACATGCCCGAGGCATCGCCGACGCCCAGGACCTTGCGGCCGGTGAGCTGCCAGTGCACGTAGCCGGCGAGGGTCGTGATGAAGTCGAGCTGCGCCACGTGCGGCTCGTGGTCGACGACCGCCTGGTGCAGGTGCGCGATCGACCAGCGCAGCGGAATGTTCACTCCGAACAGCTCGGTCAGCTCGGTCGCCGCGGGACCTGTGGTGGTGTTGCGCCAGGTGCGGAACGGAACCAGCTGCTCGCCGGCGGCGTCGAACGCTAGATAGCCGTGCATCATCGCCGAAACGCCGACAGCACTGTAGCTTTCCAGGCGAACCCCGTACTGCTTTTCGACATCGGCGACGAGGGCAGCGTGAGCGGCCTGGATGCCCGTCCACACGTCTGCCAACGAGTACGTCCAGACCCGATCGACGAACTGGTTCTCCCACTCGTGGCTGCCGACGGAGAGGACGTCAGCCGGGTCCTCGCCGATCAGGCAGGCCTTGATGCGGGTCGACCCCAGCTCGATCCCCAGGGACGTCCGTCCGCTGAGAATTGCGGTCCGGGCGGCGTCGAGTGCATCGTTGCTAGTCATATCTCGATTATGGCGGATGGCCGGGCACCTTTTGCAACGTTGTGAATCGCCGCCAGGTATTCGGCGTGAAGCTCCGGTTGACGCGGGTGGGGCAGGCGGTCGGGTGTCCGTCAGGCGACGGCCTTCTCCAACAGCTCGACGAGTCGCCTCTGGTCCTCGGCGGTGAGCTTGGTCACCGCGAATGAGGTGGGCCAGAGGTTTCCGTCGTCGAGGTTGGCGTCCGGCTGGAAGCCGATGGTGGCATAGCGCACCTTGAATTTGGCGGCGCTCTGGAAAAAGACCACCACCTTGCCGTCGGAGTCCGTATACGCCGGCATGCCGTACCAGGTCTTGGCACCCAGGTCGGTGTTCTCCTTCACCAATCGGTGCAAAGTCTCGGCCAGTTCCTGGTCGGTGCCGGACATCTCGGCGATCGCCGCCAGGCACGCGGCTTCGAGGTCGGCGCCCAGTTTTGCGGCCTTGGCCTCTGCCGCGGCCGCCCGCATGGCGGCCTTCTCCTCTTTGCTGAAGGTTTCGCTCACGATCTGTTCCTCACTGGTCAAGGTTGCGTCTCTGGCACCCACTGTAGAAGCAACCCGGCAGGTGTGCTTCTTCGATCCTGCTCGGCGGGCGCGAATGGGGCACCGGCGCATCCGGTGTGCCTGACTCAGGGACCGCCGAGCCAGCTGTCGATTCGATGGTGGTCCGGGGCGAACCCGTGGCCGACACCCCAGAGCACAGCCTGGGTACGGCTGGCGACCCCGATCTTGCCGTAGACGCTGCGGATATAGGACTTCACGGTGTTGGGACTGAGGTAGGTGAGCGCGGCCACCTCGGCGTTACTCTTGCCCTGGGTGATGAGCGCCAGGATCTCGGATTCACGGTCTGTGATTCCTTCGCGACGCCCGGGCCAGTCCAGTCCGGGAGCGCTGCCCGCTCGCTTCGGCGGATCGCTCACCACGATCTCACCGGCGTGCACCGACTCCAGGGCCGCGACCAGGTCGCGGGCGGGCAGCGTCTTCGACAGGTAACCGCTGACGCCCCGCTCCAACGCATCATCGATGAGCGAGGGCTGGAAATTCCAGGTGTACACGACGACGCGACGGGCTCGCGGGTTTCGCACGAGGGCCGTGAGCTCGGACAGATCGGACTCGGGCTGGGCGAAGGAGTCGTACAGCACGATGTCGGTTGTGTCGGAGAGAGCCGCATTCGCATCGATCTCCGCAACAAGCACACGATCCCGATAGTGATCGAACATGTGCGCCAGGCCCTTCAGCACGATGTCGTAGTCATCGACCAGGGCGACAGTCACGGGCTGGGTCGAAGACATAGTAGGACGCTACAGCTTCTGCCGGCCCGGCAGTTACACCCCTAGGGGTGTGCCGCCGCCTCCTTCTGGGTGATTTGCTGTTTATCGCCCAGCAACCGCTGGTCACATCGAAGGCTCAGCCCCATCAAACAGGAAGGAGACCACAATGCTTGGTCTCATCATCAGCCTCATCGTCGTCGGCATCATCGCCGGCGCCGTCGCCCGCCTCGTCGTGCCCGGTCGGCAGAACATTAGCATCCCGATGACCATCGTGCTGGGCATCATCGGTTCCTTCGTCGGCGGGTTCCTCGGCTTCCTGATCTTCCAGCACGACCCCATGGACGGCTTCTTCCAGCCGGCCGGCATCATCGGATCCATCATCGGCGCGATCATCGTGCTCCTGGTTTACATCCGCGTCAGCAATCGGCGCAGCGTTCAGCACTAGCCGGTCTCCCGGTGGCCGCCACCTGGCAGGTCACCGGGGCCGCATGCAGGGAGCGCAACCCTGACAGGCCCGGCGGAGGATGATGGCATCAACGCTTGGCGAGCCGGGTCGCCAAGCCCGGGTAACCGACCACAATGCCGTCGGAGTCGACGGTCAACTCGACCTGATCGTCACCACCGGCGCCGCGGTACCGGACCCGGCCGGGCGTCGACGAGGCATACACCTGGTCGCTCCGAATCACCCGCAGGGACGGTATCTCGATCCAGGCCATCACCAGCGCGGTCTCCGGCACGTTCCCATTCAGCAGCCGCAGGCGCCGGATCGGCATGGTGTTCGTCACAGGGCACAGGCCGATGTCGCAGTCGAGCGCACCGTCGATGCTGCCTGGTTCCGCAAGGCCGGCGGGCGGAAGACCGGCATCGCCCTGCACCTGGGTCACGGCTGCCCAGTGGTCGTTCTGATCCCGGGTCAGCGCGAGTGAACGCATCCAACCGGCGCCGTGCGCACTGATGTCGACCGTCAAGGTGCACCAGGCATCGGTGGCGTCCAACGACCAGGCGGTGGCATAGCCGACCGTGACCGAGGTTCCCTCGGCCTTCAGGCCGCTCTCCCCGATCTCGATCAACGCCCGATCGATGCGGTCAGGGTCGTCCTGCCCTCGCCAGGCCACATCCGATTGCTTCATGCGCCCATGTTGCCTGGGTGACGCCGGCACGTAAAGGCGGACTTCTTCACCAATCGCCGTTCCAGGTGTACCCAAAACGCAGCGTGTCGGGAAGAAGTCCGCCTTCACGTACTGGGCTAGGTGTTCTGCGGAAAGCCCAGGTTGATGCCGCCGTGGCTGGGGTCGAGCCACCGGGCGGTGACGGCCTTCTCCCGGGTGTAGAAAGTTATGCCGGCGGGGCCGTACGCCTTGGCGTCACCGAACAGGGAGTCCTTCCAGCCGCCGAACGAGTGGTACGCCACCGGTACCGGGATCGGCACGTTGATGCCGACCATGCCTACCTGCACCTCGTGCTGGAAGCGCCTGGCCGCCCCACCGTCGTTGGTGAAGATGGCGGTGCCGTTGCCGTACCGGCTGGCGTTGATGACGGCCACGCCGTCGGTGTAACTGGCCACCCGCAGCACGCTCAGCACCGGACCGAAGATCTCGTCCTTGTATACGGCGGAGTCCAGGCTGACCTTGTCGAACAGGGTCGGGCCGAGCCAGAAGCCGGCTGCCTCACCATCGACCTCGATGCCGCGACCGTCGATCACGACCTCCGCGCCATCGGCCAGGGCGATGTCGATGTAACCGGCGACCTTATCGCGGTGCGCCTCGGTGATCAGCGGGCCCATGTCGCAGCCGCGCATGCCGTCGCCCACTTTCAGTCCCTTGACGCGGTCGGCGATCTTGGAGATCAGCTCATCGGCGACGGGTTCGACGGCCACGATCACGCTGATGGCCATGCAGCGCTCCCCCGCCGAGCCGAAGCCGGCGTTGACGGCGGCATCCGCGGCGAGGTCGAGGTCGGCATCCGGCAGCACCAGCATGTGGTTCTTGGCGCCGCCGAGGGCCTGCACCCGCTTACCGTGGTGGGCGGCGGTCTCGTAGATGTACTTGGCGATGGGGGTGGAACCGACGAAGGAGATGGCCTGCACGTCGGGGTTGACCAGGAGCGCGTCGACGGCCTCCTTGTCGCCGTGCACGACATTGAAGACACCGTCAGGCAGGCCGGCCTCGGTAAGCAGCGCGGCGAGCCAGTTGGCGGCGGACGGGTCCTTCTCGCTGGGCTTGAGCACAACGGTGTTGCCCGCGGCAATGGCGATCGGGAAGAACCAGAGCGGCACCATGGCCGGGAAGTTGAACGGGCTGATGATGCCGACCACGCCGAGCGGCTGGCGCAAGGTGTACACGTCGACGCCGGTGGAGACGTTCTCGGAGAACTCGCCCTTGGACAGGTGCGGCAGGCCGAGCGCGAACTCGACGACCTCGAGGCCGCGGGCGATCTCGCCGAGGGCGTCGGAGGTGACCTTGCCGTGCTCATTGGTGAGGATGTCGGCCAGCTCGCCCTTGCGCGCATTGAGGAGCTCGCGGAAGGTGAACATGACGCCCTGGCGCTTGGCAATGGAGGCGTCCCGCCAGGCGGGGTACGCGGCCTGGGCCGACGCGACAACGGTGTCCACATCGGCGGCGGAGGCCAGGGAGACCAGGCGCTGCACTGCGCCGGTGGCGGGGTTGTAGACGGGGGCGGTGCGCGTGGAGCTTCCGGCGCCTGGGGCGCCGTCGATCCAGTGGGTGAGGACGGGAAGGTCGTTCATGTCAGTCGATTCTGTTGGGGTGTTGTCCGTTGATCGAGCTTGTCGAGATCCGGTGACCGTGTCTACGTTGTGAGATTTGGTCGCGGGTCTCGACAAGCTCGACCAGCGATGGGCTGTTAGAGAAGGTCCAGGGAGAGGACCTCGTCGTAGATGGCCAGGGCCTCGGCCACCTCGGAGTCGGTCACGACGCAGGGCGGCACCACGTGGATACGGTTGTCCATGATGAAGGGCAGCAGGTTGCGGGCCAGTAGCTCGGTCTTGATGCGGGCCATCACCGCCGGCGGCACGGGCGCCCTGCTCTCCGGGTCGGCCACGAGCTCGATCGCCCAGAAGACGCCCTCGCCACGCACCTCCCCGATGATCGGGTGCTTGGCCTTGAGCGCCGCCAGCCCCGGGCCGATGGCCTCGGCGCCGATCCGGGCGGCGTTGGCCACGATGCCCTCCTCCGCCATGGCGTCCAGCGCGGCGACGATCGAGGCCATCGCCAGCGGATGTCCGCTGTAGGTGAGCCCGCCGGGGAACACCGTGTCGTCGAAGTCCGCGGCGATGGCGTCCGAGATGATCACCCCGCCGACGGGCACGTAACCGGAGTTGACGCCCTTGGCGAAGGTGATCAGGTCGGGCACCACGCCGGTGCCGTCGAACGCGAACCAGCGTCCGGTGCGGCCGAAGCCCACCATGACCTCGTCGAGGATCAGCATGATGCCGTACCGGTCGCAGAGTGCGCGCACCCCGGCGAGGTAGCCCGGCGGCGGCATCAACACCCCGGCGGTGCCGGGGATGGACTCGAGCAGCACGGCCGCGATGGAGGTGGCACCCTCGCTCTGGATGACCCGCTCCAGGTGGTGCAGGGCCCTCTCGCATTCCTGCTCGGGCGTCGTCGCCCAGAACTCGCTGCGGTAGAGGTACGGGCCGAAGAAGTGCACGTGTCCGCGGGCGAACTCGTTGGGGATGCGGCGCCAGTCGCCGGTGGCGACGATGGCAGCGCCGGTGTTGCCGTGGTACGAGCGGTAGGTGGAGAGCACGGTGTCGCGGCCGGTGTGCAGCCGGGCCATCCTGATGGCGTTCTCGTTGGCATCCGCACCGCCGTTGGTGAAGAAGACCTTGTTGAAGCCGTCGGGTGCCCGGTCGACGATGCGTTTGGCGGCCTCGCCGCGGGCCAGGTTGGCGGTGGACGGCGCGATGGTGGTGAGCAGCTGCGCCTGCTCGATGATGCCCTTGATCACGGCCGGATGCTGGTGGCCGATGTTGACATTGACCAGCTGACTGGAGAAGTCGAGGTAGCTGCGCCCGTCGTGGTCCCAGACCCGGCAGCCGAGGCCGCCGGCGATGACGAGGGGCTTCAGTGCCCCCTGGGCGGACCAGGAGTGGAAGACGTGGGCGCGGTCGAGTTCGGTGGTGCGCTCGTTCAGCCCGGGCTTCGTGTCGGTGGTTGTGCCGGTGTCGATGTCGGTCACGATGTTGTTCCTTCTGCTCTGTGCCCCGCGGGTACCGGAGCGGTGGTGCACCGGGCGGCTGCGCTCGGCAGCCGCCCGGTGCGGAGGTTGTTCTACTCGCCGCCCTCCTTGAGGGTGACGTCGATCGGAGCCCAGTCGGCGCCCATGACGTCGACTCCCTCCTCGGTCAGCTCATCCAGGGCCTGTTGCACGTACTCGTTGGAGTACGCGGTTTCGGGCGGGTCTGTGGTGATGATGGTGCCACCGGTTTCGTTCTTGGTGTTCATGGCGATGTCGACGGTGTTGGCCCAGGCGGCCTCGTCGATCAGGCCGACGCCGTTCGTGGACGGGAAGATCAGCTTGCTGACCTCGTTGGTCATCCACAGCTGGTGCCCGGCGGGCAGGGCCGAGCCGGCATCGGCCACGATGGTCGCGGCGTCTTCGGGGTTCTCGGCGGCGTAGATCCAGCCCTTGATGGAGGCCTTGATGAACTTCACGGTCTGGTCGGCGTAGTCCTCGTCGTCGGCGAGCTTGTCGGTGTTGGCCCAGATGGCGTCCTGGAGCATCGCGGTGCCCTCCTCGTTCCAGTCGATGACGTTGAGGTCCTCTGGCTGGTAGAGCTCGCCGGTGTCGGGGTTGATGGTTTCCAGCACCTGGGCGTATTCGTTGTAGGTCATCGCCTGGGCCGCGTCGATGTCACCGGCGAGGAAGGCGTTCATGTCGAAGGCCTGCTGCACGAGGCTGATGTCGCCGACCTCGACGCCGGCCTGCTGCATGCCGGCGAAGAGTTCCCACTCGTTGCCGTAGCCCCAGCTGCCCACGTTCTTGCCGGCCAGGTCGGCCGGGCTGGTGATGTTCTTGTCCGTGAATGAGATCTGGGTGGTGGCGCTGCGCTCGAAGATCTGGGCGACGTCGGTGATGTTGGCACCCTGCTCGATGGAGCCGAGCACCTTGGGCACCCAGGAGATGGCGTAGTCCACGTCGTCGGACGCGAGCACGTCCTGCGGAACGATGTCGGCGCCGCCCTCCTCGATGGTCACGTCGAGGCCTTCCTCCTCGTAGTAGCCCTGGTCGACGGCCGCGTAGTAGCCGGCGAACTGGGCCTGGGCCACCCACTGCAACTGCAGGGTGACCGGGGTGAGGTCGCCGCCGGCGGAGTCCTCGGTCGGTGCGGTATCGCCGGAGGCGGTGCATCCGGTGAGAACGAGGGCGCTGGCCGCCGCGACGGCGCCGGCCGTTGTGAGCCATCGAGTGCTGTGTTTCATGGGTTCCTCCTGAGGTACTGCTGCGGGGGTGCTGTGTCGGGATGCTGCGGTGCGGGATGGTCAAGCGGTGGGGGCGCGGCGGCTGACCAGTTTTTCCAGGCCGAGAGCCGCGCAATAGAAGAGGAGTCCGAGGATGATGGAGCCGAGCACGTAGGCCCAGGCCAGCCCGTAGTTACTGCTGGACGCGGCCGAGGTGATCGACTTGCCCAGGCCCCCGACCGGGCCGCCGAAGTACTCGGCGATGAGGGCGGAGATCACGGCGAGCGAGGACGCAATGCGCAGGCCCGTGAACACGAACGGCACCGCGGTGGGCAGGGTGACGGTCTTGGTGGCCTGCCAGCTCGAGGCGGCGTAGGAGCGCATCAGGTCGCGGTGCACCGGGCGCACCATCCGCAGCCCTTTGAGGGTGTTGAAGTAGACCGGCACGAAGACCGCCAGCGCGGCCACGAGCTGCCGGGCGGTCTCGGCGTTGGCGCCGAACATCGTGTAGAGCACGGGCGCCAGCGCGACGATCGGCACCACGGCGACGGCGGCGACGATGGGGGCGGCCATCTCGTCGAAGATCCCCACCAGGGCCGAGAGGATGGCCAGCAGCACACCCACGATCGCGCCGAGCACCAGCCCGATCAGGGCGTTGCGCCCGGTGACGACCGAGCCCCCGACGACGTTCTGCAGGTTGGTGATGAACTGCTCACCGATCGCGAAGGGCCCGGGGAGGATGAACGGCTTGATCGCCAGCACGGTGACGACGCCCTGCCAGAGCAGGATCGCGGCCACGCCGAGCAGCACCGGTGGCAGCACGGTGCGGGCCAGGCCGGAGCCCGATGCGCCCGGCCGGCCCGGCCCGGCCTGCGCAGCCACGCGCGTGCTCGCGCCGGCGCTCATCGCGTCTCGGCCCCGCGCGGCCCGGTGGGGGCGCTGCCGTGCAGCAGCTCGCGCACCTGGCTGACCGAGTGGAAGAAGTCCGCGTCTTCGCGCAGATTCTCGCCGCGGTCGCTCATGCGGCCGAGGTTCACGCCGAGCACGTCGCGGATGCGGCCGGGCCGCGGCGACATCACCACCACCCGGTTGGAGAGGAACACCGCCTCGGGGATGGAGTGGGTGACGAAGACGACGGCGGCGCTGGTCTCGGCGCAGATGCGCACGAGCTCGTTCTGCATGCGCTCCCGGGTCATCTCGTCGAGCGCGCCGAACGGTTCGTCCATCAACAGCAGGCTCGGGCTTTCGGCCAGCGAGCGGGCGATGGCCACCCGCTGCTGCATGCCGCCGGAGAGCTGGTCGGGGTAGTGCCCGGCGAAGTCGCTCAGGCCGACAAGTTCGATCAGCTCCGCGGCGCGCTCGCGGCGGGCGGCCTTGCCGGCGCCGTGCAGCTCCAGCGGCAGTTCGATGTTGCCGGTCACCGTGCGCCAGGGCAGCAGGCCGGCCTGTTGGAAGGCGATGCCGTAGTCCTGATCGATGCGCGCCTGACTGGCGGTCTTGCCGAACACCTTGATCGTCCCGCTGGTGGGGGTGTCGAGGTCGGCGATCAGCCGGAGCAGGGTGCTCTTGCCGCAGCCGCTGGGCCCGATCAGCGAAACGAATTCGCCGGGGGCGACGGTGAGGCTCACCGCATCCAGGGCCGTGACGGATGCGCCCTTGCGGCCGGCGAAGACCCGGCTGACGTCGGTCACCTCCACGGCGTGCTGTACCGGTGCTGCTGCCGTGGTCATGCGGCCACCTCTCCCCTGCGGAATCGACGTAGGAACAGTGAGATCAGGCCGACAAAACCGGCGGCGACGAGGCCGACCAGGATCGACCCGAAGATGGGGGCCCAGGGCTTGCCAGGGTCGCTGCCGGCGGCGCCGGCGTATTCGACGATGAGCCGGCCGATGCCGCCGCGCAGACCGATCGACACCTCGGCGACGACGCTGCCGATCACGGCGCTGGCCGCCGCGAGGCGGAGGGCAGGCAGCAGGTAGCCCACGCTCGCCGGCAACCGCAGCCGCCAGAGCGTCTTCCACCAGCCCACCGCGTAGCAGTGCATCAGGTCAACGTGGTTGGTGTCCGGGGAGCCGAGGCCCTTGAGCGCGCCGATCGAGACCGGGAAGAAGGCGAGGTAGGACGCGATCAGCGCCACTGACATCCAGTTCTCCCAGGTGAAGGCGCCGAACTCAAGCTGCGCGCCCCACCGCCGCACCAGCGGGGCCAGCGCGATCAGCGGCACGGTCTGGCTGAGGATGACCCAGGGCAGGATGGCCGATTCGGCCAGCGCGAAGCGCTGCATCAGCAGTGCCAGGGCCAGGCCCACCGAGACGCCGACGATCCAGCCGACGGCCGAGATGCCCAGGGTGAACAGGGACGCTTCGAAAACGGCCTGCCACATCGGCACCGCGCTGGCGCTGCCGGTGACGGGCTCCAGGATGCGCTCGAGCATCACCCACAGGTGCGGCATCGCCATCTCGCTGGCCCGCGGCAGCACGGTGAGACCGCTGATGACCACGCCGTCTTCGGGGCCGAAGAAGGTGTAGAGCTCCCAGAGCACGGCGAGCACAAGCAGGCCGAGGGCGCCCACCAGGATGCGCCGCGGCATCCCCTGCCCCAGCCAGGCCCGGCCCCGCGCCGCCGCGCTGGACCTCGCGGGTCCGGTGCGCACGGAGCCGGCCGGGGTCATGCCTTGGCCGTGATGTGGTTGGCGAGGGCGGGGATCACGGTTTCGCCGTAGACCCGCAACGTCTCCTCTTTATTGTCGTGCTGCAGGTAGCCGGCGAACTGGTCGACGCCGAGTTCCTTGAGCGCCTTCAACTTCTCGATGTGAGCCTCGGCCGGCCCGAGCAGGCAGAACCTGTCGACGATCTCGTCGGGCACGAAGTCGGCGTGGATGTTGCCGGCGCGACCGTGCTCGTTGTAGTCGTAACCCTCGCGGCCCTTGATGTAGTCGGTCAGGGCCTGCGGCACCGCCCCGGACTGGCCGTACTTCTCCACGATGTCGGCCACGTGGTTGCCGACCATGCCGCCGAACCAGCGGTTCTGGTCGCGCATGTGCTGGATGTCGTCACCGATGTACATCGGCGCGGCCACGCAGAACTTGATGGCGTCAGGGTCGCGACCCACGTTCTCGGCGGCGGTGCGCACGGTCTTGATCATCCATTCGGCCACGTCGAGGTCGGCCATCTGCAGGATGAACCCGTCGCCGACCTCGCCGGTGAGCTTGAGCGCCAGCGGGCCGTAGGCGGCCACCCACACGTCGAGGGTGGAGCCCCTGCTCCAGGGGAACTGGAGGGTGGCACCGTTGTACTCGACCGCCCGGGAGTTGGCGAGTTCACGGATGACGTGAATCGATTCGCGCAGCGTCTTCAGGGTGCTGGGCCGGCCGTTGGTGACCCGCACCGCGGAGTCGCCACGCCCGATCCCGCAGATGGTGCGGTTGCCGTACATCTCGTTGAGGGTGGCGTAGGTGGACGCCGTGACGGTCCAGTCCCTGGTGGCCGGGTTGGTGACCATCGGGCCCACGATCACCTTGCGGGTCTCGCTCAAGATCTTGCTGTAGATCACATAGGGTTCCTGCCAGAGCAGGTGCGAGTCGAAGGTCCACACGTGGCTGAAGCCGTGGTTCTCGGCCAACTGGGCCAGCTGCACGGTGCGCGCCGAGGGCGGGTTGGTCTGGAGTACTGCGCCGAAGTCCATGGGGTTCCCGCCTAGATCAGGTACTGGCTGAGGCCGCGCTTGATGTACTTGCCATCACCCTTGGCGCCGAGGTACGCGTTGTCGTCGATGACGACCTTGCCGCGGGAGAGCACGGTGTCGACGTGGCCGTCGATCTCGAAGCCCTCGTAGGCGGAGTAGTCCATGTTCATGTGGTGGGTCTTGTCCAGGCCGGCTTCGGGCATCCCGATGGAGGTGTGGCCATTGGGGTCGTAGACCACCACGTCGCCGTCGGCACCGGGCTGGATGACACCCTTGGTGCCGTACATACCGAACATCCGCGCCGGGGTGGTGGAGGTGACCTCCACCCAGCGTTCGAGGGAGATCTGCTTGTCGACGACGCCCTGGTAGAGCAGGTCCATCCGGTGTTCGACCGACCCGATGCCGTTGGGGATCTTGGAGAAGTCGGTGAGCCCCATGTCTTTCTGTCCCTTAATGCAGAACGGGCAGTGGTCGGTGGAGACCATCTGGATGTCGTTGGTGCGCAGGCTCTGCCACATGTGGTGCTGGTGGCCCTCTGCCTTGGAGCGAAGCGGTGTCGAACAGACCCATTTGGCGCCCTCGAAGTCGCCCCACTCCTCGCTGTGGGCACCGAGCTGGTCCTCGAGTGAGAGATAGAGGTACTGCGGGCAGGTCTCGCCGAACACGTTCTGGCCGCGGTCCCGGGCGACGGCGATCTGCTCCACGGCCTGCTTGGCGCTCACGTGCACCACGTAGAGCGGCGCCCCGGTGAGGTTGGCGAGCATGATCGCCCGGTGGGTGGCCTCCTCCTCGGCCTGCCAGGGCCGGGTGAGGCCGTGATAGTAGGGCGTGGTGTTGCCGGCGGCGACGGCCTGCTGCACGAGCAGGTCGATGACGCTGCCGTTCTCGGCGTGCATCATGATCATGCTGCCGTTGCTCGCTGCCTTCTGCATGGCCTTGACGATCTGGCCGTCGTCGGAGAGGAACACGCCCTTGTAGGCCATGAACAGCTTGAAGCTGGAGACGCCCTCGTTGACGAGTTCGTCCATCGCGACGAGGGAGGAGTCCTGCACGTCGGAGAGGATCTGGTGGAAGCCGTAGTCGATGGCGCACTCGCCCCGGGCCTTTTCCTGCCAGAGGTGGTACTGGTCAAGCACGTTTTCGCCGGCGTACTGCACCACGAAGTCGACGATGCTCGTGGTGCCACCCCAGGCCGCGGCGCGGGTGCCGGTCTCGAAGGTGTCGCTGGCCTCGGTGCCGCCGAACGGCATCTGCATGTGGGTGTGCGCGTCGATGCCGCCGGGGATGACGTACTTGCCGGCCGCGTCGATGACGGTGTCGACGTTCCGCTCGATGTCGAAGCCGAGCAGGGTGGAGCCCGGTGCGAGCACCGCGGCGATTCTCTCGCCGTCGATCAGCACATCCGCTGTGGCCGTTCCCGTGGAATTGACCACGGTGCCGTTCTTGATCAGGGTCTTCACGATGTTCTCCTGTTCGCTGCTTCGTCTGCGGGTCGCGCCCGTCTCGTTGGTTGAGCTTGTCGAAACCCCGTGAGCTGTTCTCTGAACGTAGGCTCGGTCGCGGGGTCTCGACAGGCTCGACCGACGGATGGCCGGGTTTCGAGGTCGGGTGACGGGTGCTGCCCTTACGGCTTGGGGATCGAGGTGTACGAGTCCGGGCGGCGGTCCCGGTAGAACTGCCAGTTGTTGCGCACCTGGCGGATCATGCCCAGGTCCAGGTCACGAATCACGACCTCCTCGTCGACGCCGCTGCCCAGCTCGCCCACGTAGTTGCCCTGCGGGTCGACGAACTGGCTGGTGCCGTAGAACGTCACGGCGTCCTCGCCGTACTCGTTGTCCTCCCGGCCCACCCGGTTGGGCGCGGCCACGAAGTATCCGTTCGCGGCGGCCGCGGCCGGCTGTTCGATTTCCCAGAGCCGGTTCGACAGACCGGGCTTGGTGGCGTTGGGGTTGAAGACGATCTGCGCGCCGTTCAGGCCCAGCTCCCGCCAGCCCTCTGGGAAGTGCCGGTCGTAACAGATGTACACGCCGATCGGTCCGACGGCGGTGTGGAAGACCGGGTAGCCGAGGTTGCCGGGGCGGAAGTAGAACTTCTCCCAGAACTTGTCGAGGTGGGGAATGTGGTGCTTGCGGTATTTGCCGAGAATGGTGCCATCGGCATCCACCACCACAGCGGTGTTGTAGTACACGCCGGGCTGCTCTTCTTCGTAGATGGGCAGCACCATCACCAGGTTGAGCTCCTTGGCCAGGGCCGCGAAGCGTTGCACGATGGGGCCGTCGGCCGCCTCGGCATAGTCGTAGTACTTGGCGTCTTCGGTAATGCCGAAGTACGGGCCGTAGAACAGCTCCTGGAAGCAGATCACCTGCGCGCCGTCTGCGGCCGCATCGCGGGCGAACTTCTCGTGCTTGTCGAGCATCGAGTCGATGTCCCCCGTCCACGTGGTCTGGGTGATCGCCGCTCGCACGATGTTTGCTGTGCCACGGCTGGGTGTGTCAACGCTCATACTGTCTGCCTCCACTGGGTCTCACACTGTGGAACCTCGTCAGCGGGGGTCGGACGGCAACGCGATGTTCTGCGAGCTGAACGGTGAGAGAGCCTGTCGAGATCGAGCCACGTTACGGTGTCCGGTTTTGTTATTATTCGACGTAAACATTTCTGTTCTGTTTCTTCACATGACGCATGCGTAAATCATCATCCTGTCGTCAGAGGATGCTGCTGGCAAGCATTTGCCCAGGAAGGACCCCGTGCAGCTATACCTGGACGAGATCGAACAGGCCACGCCTGCCGGAATCGCCGCCGCCCTCGGCCGGCTGATCAGCACCGGCCGGATCGCCCCCGGCGAGCGCCTGCCCACGGTGCGGGACCTCGCCGGCGGACTCGGGGTGAGCCCCGCGACGGTCAGCCACGCCTGGCAGGCGCTCTCCGCAGCGGGGTTGATCTTCTCCCGCGGCCGCAGCGGCACCTTCGTGCGGGAACAGTCCCCACACTGGCTGCCGGCCCGCACCCAGTCGCTGGCCGGGCATCTGAGCGACACCCGCATCGACCTGTCCCGGGGCACGCCGGACCCGCTTCTGCTGCCCGCGCTCGGCCCCGCGCTCTCCAGGGTGTCCCAGCGGGCGATGACGCCCAGCTACCAGGCGTCACCGGTGATCCCGGAACTGCTCACCGTGCTGACCGGGTCCTGGCCGTACCGGTGCGAGTCGATCACGGTGGTCGACGGGGCCCTCGACGCGATCTCCCGCAGCCTCGAGCAGGTGGCCAGGTTCGGCGACAGGGTCATCGTCGAAGACCCGGGCTTCCCACCGTTCTTCGACCTGCTCGAGCAGATGGGCATCGAACGTCTGCCCGTGGCGGTGGATGCGGAGGGCATCGACCCGGCCGCCTTCCAGGCGGCGCTGGCGCAGTCGCCGGCCGCGGTCATCCTGCAGCCGCGCGCGCACAACCCCACCGGCGCGTCGATGTCGCCGGACCGGGCCGAGGAGCTGGCCCGACTGCTGGCCGCCAGTAAACGCGCCGCGCATACCGTGGTGATCGAGGACGACCACTCCGGCGCGATCAGCACCTCCCCGGACGTGTCGCTCGGCCGCTGGCTGCCCGAGCGCGTGCTGCACGTGCGCAGCTACTCCAAGTCGCACGGGCCGGACCTGCGTATCGCCGCCCTCGGCGGGCCGACCGCCCTGGTCGACCGGATCGTGTCCCGGCGGATGCTCGGCCCGGGCTGGACCAGCCGGATGCTGCAGACCATCCTGCACGAGCTGCTCACCGACAGTGCCAGCATGGCGCTGGTGTTCGAGGCCCGGCACGTGTACTTCGCAAGGCAGAAGGCGCTGGCGGATACCCTCACCGGGTTCGGCCTGCCCCTCGCCCGCGCCGACGGCATCAACGCCTGGGTGCCGGTTGCCGACGAGCGCGACGCCATCGTGAGGCTGGCGGCGTCCGGCATCCGGGTGGCCGGCGGCAGCCCGTTTCTCGCGGTGGACCGGTCCGAGGCGTTCATTCGGGTGACGGCAGGGGCGCTGGTGGACGACATGGTGCCGGTGGCGCGGGCGATCGTGGCTGCGGCCGGGCGCTGACGCATCCGCGCTCATCTGGCGCAATCGCGGCCGGGGTCGCGGACGCCGGGACCGGGGGGCATGCTAGGCGCAACCGGAGACTCACCGGTGCGGTCCGGCGGATCCGACTCGGGCATGATCGACGCCGCGCTCGACAGGTGTGGAGGAATGATGATCGACGGCTTCGCGGGCACTGTTCTCCTGCCCGATTCGGACGAATTCCTGATGGCGGCCACGGCCTACGGGAAGGTCGGCAGTCCCGCGCTGGCTGTTCGACCGACCACTGCGGCAGATGTCGCGGCGGCGATCGCCTATGCCAGGGCCCAGGGCCTTGTGCTGTCGGTACGGAGCGGCGGGCACAGCCCGTTGAACACCAACGATGGCGGAATGGTGCTGGACCTCTCCCGCATCCGTGACGTTGAGGTTCTCGAAGGAAACCGGGTACGGCTGGGCAGCGGTGCGACCTGGGGCGGTGTGGCCCAGGAACTGATCGAGTACGATCTGGCGGTCTCCAGCGGCGACACCTACACGGTGGGCGTTGGCGGTCTCACCCTGGGCGGCGGCATCGGGTGGTTGGTGCGACAACATGGCCTGGCGATCGACAGCCTGTGTGAGGTCGAGGTGGTGCTACCCAGTGGCGCCGTCGTGACGGCCAGCGAATCCAGTGAGCCGGAGCTGTTCTGGGCACTGCGCGGGGGCGGCGGCAACTTCGGCGTCGTCACGAGGTTCACCTTCCAGGCGCACCCGCTGCGGGGTGTGGTCTTCGGCACCATCCACGTGCGGCCGACGCATCTCGCCGACACTCTGCGCGGCTGGCGGGACGTCATGCGCGCGTCTCCGGAAGAACTCAATTCGACGGTGTATGCGACGCCCGAGTTCGGACCGGAGATGCCCGCGGAGACAAAAATTCTGGTCTGCTACGGCGGTGCCGACCAGGGCGAGGCCATGTCGGCCATCCGGCCCCTGCTCGCTCTGCCGGGGGTGACCGGCAACGACGTGGAACTCACGCTCTTCGTGGAGGTCTTCGACGAACCATCGGCCCCGCCGGGGTCGATCCGGATTGTCGACCGCAACGGCTTCGCCAGGGACTTCGACGACGAGCTCATCGAGCGGCTCACCATCGCGAACGCCGCGCCCGATTCGGCGGTGCTGATGGTGCGCTACCTGCGCGGGGCGATGAACCGGGTGCCCGCAGCTGCCACGGCATTCGCGCACCGTGATGTGGAGGTGCTGGTGATGTCGGCGGCGTTCCTGCCGCCGGATGCCCCCGACGAGGCCGAGCGGCGCATCCTGGACGGCTGGTGCGTCGTGGCCGCGAGATTGACGGGCACCTACGGCAGCTTCAATCTGCGCGCTTATCCCGACGTGCTCGGCCTGGCGTACCCGCCGGCCACCCTGGACCGGCTGCGGGCGGCGAAACGTCGCTATGACCCCGAGAACGTGCTGGCCCACAACCTCAACATCGTGCCCTGAGCCCGGTCCGCGGGGCGGGCGCCGAACATCTGTTGCCGATCCGGACAAGTGTTGCCGGCACACCGGGCGCAGATGTCCGCACGGGCAACAGTCGGCCGCCCGGCCCATTCGCGCTCCGACCACGGCATCCGCCCCGAACAGCAGGGGTTTAGGCTGATGGTGACCCCCGGTTCGATCTGACCGGTTGCGCCGGCCCGGATTTGGGCGGCAGGTCGGGGCTTTGCCTTCAGTTTCACCCCCACCTCGTTCGAGCCTGCTCCGACGCGTTCCGCGGCGCCGGCCGGTGCCTGTGTCGCCCGCGACACCGTGTTCGGTCCGTTACGTCGCGACCTTGTCGACGGATGCCCGGCTCCCGCCGCTCAGATTGGTCCCATGAAGACTCGCTACCCCGCCATCGCCACCACCGCGGCCGTGCTGCTACTCGCCGGCTGCGCCTCCGGATCGACGGCCGCCGCGCCGGCTCCCAGCGCCTCGGCCGGCGACGCCGGTGCCTTCCCGGTGTCGGTTGAGAATTGCGGCACCACGCTCACCCTCGAGGCCGCGCCGGAGCGCATCGTCACGATCAAGTCGAACACCACCGAGCTGCTGCTCGCCCTGGGACTCGGCGAGCGCATCGTGGGCTCGGCGTTCCTCGACGGCCCGCTGCCGGCATCCCTCGCCGACGCCGGCGCCGATCTCAACGTGATCAGCGATTTCGTGCCCGGCCAGGAGGCCGTTCTGGCGCTCACCCCCGACTTCATCTACGGCGGTTGGGAGTCGAACTTCTCCGCCGAGGGCGTCGGCGAGCGTGCCGCGCTGACCGACCTGGGCATCGGCAGCTATGTTTCGCCGGCCGCGTGCAAGGGCGACGCCATGCCGGACCCGCTGACCTTCGAGACCGTGTTCGCCGAGATCGACGAGGCCGGGGCCCTGTTCGGCGTGCCGGATGCCGCCGCCGAACTGGTTGCCGAGCAGGAGGCCGAACTGGCCGCGCTTGAGCCCGCCACCGGTGACACCACCGCACTCTGGTACTCCAGCGGCACCGACACCCCGTACGTGGGCGCCGGCATCGGTTCGCCGCAGCTGATCATGGATGCGGCGGGGCTGACCAACATCTTCGCCGACGTGCAGGACACCTGGACCTCGGCCGGCTGGGAGTCCGTCGTGGCGGCGAACCCGAGCGTGATCGTGCTCGTGGATGCCACCTGGAACACCGCGGACTCGAAGATCGCCAACCTCAAGGCCAACGCGGCGACTGCCGGGCTCGACGCCGTGGTGAACGACCGCTACATCGTGGTGCCGTTCGCGGCGACCGAGGCGGGCATCCGCAACGTGGAGGCCGCCGGGTCTATCATCGACCAGCTCGCCGCGCTCGAGGCCAAGTAGGCCGACGGCAGGCAGCCAGACCGCACACCAACCCGATTCGAAGGACCGCGGATGACCGTCACCCCGAGCAGGCAGGGCCTCGGCACCGACTTGCCCAGCGGGTCGGCCGCGCCCGGGGGGTCCGGCTCGCCCGGCGCATCCGGCGGATCCGCGGCATCAGCTCGCGCCCGGCGCAGCGGCACGGCCCGTTACCTGGTCTGGCTGGTCGCTGCGCTGGTGGCGCTCGTGCTCGGCAGCGCGGTGGCCGTGACGATCGGCCCGGCCGACGTGAGCCTGGCGCAGGTCTGGGGCAGTGTGGCCGGCCACCTCGGCCTGCCCGGGCTCGCCGGCGACACCCCGGTGCCACCGCTGACCGACGCCATCGTCTGGCAGCTGCGGATGCCGCGGGTGCTCACCGCGGCCATGGTGGGCGCGGGCCTGGCGCTCAGCGGAGCGGTGATGCAGAGCGTTACCCGCAACCCGCTGGCCGATCCCTACCTGCTCGGCCTGTCCTCCGGGGCGTCGCTCGGCGCGGTCTGCGTGGTCATCCTCGGCATCGGTTTCGCGCTGCCGGCGGCCGCGTTCGCCGGGGCCCTGATCGCCCTGTTCGCCACCCTCAATATCGCCCGCGTCGGCGGCAGCATCACGCCCGGCCGGGCCGTGCTGGCCGGGCTGGCGATCGCCCAGCTGGGCTCGGCAGGCACCTCGTTCATCATCTTCTGGGCGGCCAAGGGCGACTCCTACCGGGAGATCCTCAACTGGCTGCTCGGCTCCCTGGCCGGCAGCTCGTGGAGCAGCGTACTGATCTCCGCTGTCGCGCTGGCCGTGGTGGGCACCGGCATCCTGCTCGCCGCCAGCCGGCTGGATGCGTTCACCTTCGGTGACACCAACGCCGCGTCACTGGGCATTAACGTGAACGCCACCCGCTGGGGATTCCTCGTGGCGGTGGCCCTGCTCACCGGAGCGATGGTGGCCGTCAGCGGGGCGATCGGCTTCGTGGGGCTGATCCTGCCGCACCTGGTGCGCGGGCTCAGCGGGCCGGGCCACCGGCGCCTGCTGCCGCTCGTCGCGGTGGTGGGGGCACTGTTCCTGGTGCTCGCCGACACCCTCGCCCGCACGGTCTTCGACCCACGCGAGCTGCCGGTGGGCATCATCACCGCGTTCATCGGCGTGCCCGTGTTCATCCTGCTGATCAAGCGCAAACGAAGCGCGGCCTGGGCATGAGTCGCGAGCACGCGGCCGCCGCGGCCGCACCGCGAGTTGCCGCAGATACCCCCTTCGAGGGCTCTGAAGGGGCACTTTCCCGCAATTCGGGAGAGTCCGGCTCGCGAGTTGCCGCAAACTCCCTCATGAGCAGCTCTGAAGCGGCACTTTCGAGCAACTCGCGCACGCCGGGCGACGCGGGGGTCGTGCTCGACGGGGTGTCTCTGAGCATCGAGGGCACGCGCATCCTGCAGGGTGTCTCGGCGACCCTGCCGCCCGGCACCGTCACGGGGCTTCTCGGACCGAACGGGGCGGGCAAGTCCAGCCTGTTGCGCATCATCGCGGGCATCGACCGGGCGGATGCCGGCACCGTCGCCCTCGACGGCGCCGTCGTGGGGCAGCTGCGGCGGCGGGAGGCCGCCCGGCGCATCGCCCTGCTCGAGCAAAACGTGGCGCCCAGCGTGGACCTGTCCGTGCGGGAGGTGGTGCTGCTCGGCCGCATCCCGCACCGCAGCCGGCTGCTGGGCAGCTTCGGCGGCGAGGACGACCTCGCCGTGGCCACGGATGCGCTGACGATGGTGGGCGCCACCGACCTGGTGGACCGGCGCTGGCACACCCTCAGCGGTGGCCAGCAGCAACGGGTGCAGATCGCCCGCGCCCTGGCCCAGCGGCCGAGCCTGCTGCTGCTCGACGAACCCACCAACCACCTCGATGTGAGCGCCCAGCTGTCGCTGCTGCACCAGGTGCGCGGGCTGGGCCTCACCTCGGTGCTCGCCCTGCACGACCTCAACCTCGCCGCCGCCTATTGCGACCACATCGTGCTGCTGCAGGGCGGCCGACTCGCGGCGTTCGGCACCCCCGCCGAGGTACTGCGACCCGACACCATCCGGGCGGTCTACGGCGTCGACTGCGACATCGTGCCGCACCCCCGCACGGGACGGCCGGTGATCGTGTTCTCCGGGCCCGACGAGCAGCCGCCGCCATCCGCCCCGCTCGCGGCGCGAGATGCCACTTCGGGCCCCTCAGCGCCCCGCAACCGGCCGCAACTGGCAACTCGCGCCCCACTCCCCCACGAAATGCCACATCGCGCCCCCTCAGCGCCGGTCAACCGGCCGCAACTGGCAACTCGCACCAGCACCCCTAGGCCTGCAGAAGGAACCCCATGACCCGAGTCACAGTCCTCGCCGGCGGTGTCGGCGGCGCCCGCTTCACCCGCGGGTTGCTGCAACAGCTGGCACCAGGCGACGAGCGAATTGCCGCAAATGCCCCCTTCGGCGGCCCGGAAAGTGCACATTCCGGCACGTCGGCGCAGGACGGCACCGCCGGCGAGGTCACTGTGATCGTCAACACCGGCGATGACATGTGGCTGGACGGGCTGCGCATCTGCCCCGACCTCGACACCGTGATGTACACCCTCGGCGGCGGCATCAGCGAGGAGCAGGGCTGGGGTCGGCCCGACGAGTCCCGGCGCACCTCCGCCGAGATCGCCGCCTACGGGCGCGGCTGGTCCTGGTTCACCCTCGGCGACCTCGACCTGGCCACCCACATCGTGCGCACCGACCTGCTCCGGGGCGGCGCCACCCTCAGCGCCGCCACCGAGTTCCTCTGCCGCCGCTGGAAGCCCGGCGCGCGCCTGCTGCCGATGAGCGACCAGTTCGTGGAGACCCACGTGCGCCTGGCCGCCGACGCCGACGAGCACCGCGCGGGCGACCTTATTCACTTCGAGGAATGGTGGGTGCGCTACCGCGCCGGCCAACCCGTCACCGAGTTCGTGCAGGTGGGCCTGGCCGACGCCGTCGCGGCGCCCGGCGTGATCGACGCCATCCTCAGCGCCGACCTGGTGATCCTGCCGCCGTCGAACCCCGTCGTCTCGGTCGGCACGATCCTGAGCATCCCTGGCATCCGCGAAGCCCTGCGCGCCACCACCGCCCGGGTCGTGGGCATCTCACCGATCATCTCCGGCGCCGCTGTGCGCGGCATGGCCGACACCTGCCTGACCACCATCGGCGTGGAGACCTCCGCCCTCGCGGTGGGCCTGCACTACGGCTCCCGCCAACGCGACGGCGTGCTCGACGCCTGGCTCGTCGACGAGACGGATGCCGACGCCGTGCCCGCGCTCGAGGCCGCCGGCATCCGTTCGACCGCCGTGCCGCTCTGGATGAGCGATGTGGCCGCCACGGCGCAGATCGCCGCCGAGGCCCTGCGGATCGCCGCCGACCTGACGGCCGCCGCTCACCCGGCGACCCACGACCTGCCGATCGCGGAGTTCGCCTTTCCCGGCCCGCTACGCGACCAGCTTGTCGCCGCGATCCTGGACGGCTCGAAAACGTCGACGACGTCCACACTCATCGAATACGGCATCGAGGACGAGCCGCTGCCCGTGATCGGCAGCCGGCAGGTCGTGATCGACTCGGCCGGCCGCCCGGCGGCGATCATCGAGACCACGGGGATGCGCGTGGTGCGTCTCGGTGCCGTGGATCTCGACCACGCCCGCGCTGAGGGCGAGGGTTATGACTCCGTGGCCGCCTGGCGGGTCGGCCACGAGTCCTTCTGGCACAGCGACGACATGCGCGCGTACCTCGGCGATCCTGCCTTCACCGTCACCGACGACACCGAGGTCGTGCTCGAACGACTGCGGCTGATCGAGGTGCTGCCCCGCGCCTGACCCGCCCGGCCAAGCGGAACTCCGCCGAGCGGCCTACTATCACCGGTAAGCCGGTTCGATTGTACGGAAGGCGGAACTGTCATGGACACTGCCACGGTCATCTGGATCATCGTGGGTATCGTCGTCGTGCTCGCGATCATCGGCGTCATTGCGGTCGTCGCGTCCCGGCGTGGCCGGGAGCAGCGCGAGAAGAAACGCCGTGCCGACCAGCAGCGGGCCGAGGAGATGCGCCGGGACGCGGAGGCCCGTGCCCTCGACGCCCGCGAGAACGAGGCCAAGGCCACCCGTGCTCAGGCGGATGCCCAGCAGGCGCAAGTGGACGCCGACCGCCTGCGGCAGGAGGCCGACCAGCGCCAAGCCCAAGCGCAGGAGCTGCGCGCCCACTCCGAGAAGCAGAGTCGGCATGCCGACGAGATCGATCCGACCGTGGACACGCGCCACGGCGGACGCCACGACGATCCCGCGACAGATGTCGGCACGGCAGACGAGCGCCAGGAGACCACCAAGGCGCGCCACACCGATCCGCCCCCGTCGCAGAGCACCGAGAACCGAACCTGAGACAACCGCATACCGCCGCGAGCGAAGGGCCAACCTCATGTCTCCAACTCCCCCGCCGCCCCGCGTCTACGGCACCTGGCCGGGCGGGATGCCGTTCCTCGCCGTCGGCGCCGGCCCTCCGCTGGTCTTCCTGGCCGGGATCACGCCCAACCACGAGCCGCCTACGGGCTCCGACCGGCGCTTCCAGACCCGGCAGCTGCTGCCCTTCGCCGCGTCCCGCCGGGTGTGGTGGGTGAACCGCCGCCCTGGCCTCGAGCCCGGCGCCACCATGGCCGATATCGCCGCCGACTACGCCAACGCGATGCTGCGGCGCTTCGACGAGCCCGTCGACGTGATCGGCGAGTCCACCGGCGGCAGTGTGGCGCTGCAGCTGGCCGCCGACCATCCCGCCGTGGTGAAACGGCTCGTGATCGTGTCGGCCGCGTATCGGTTGGGCGACGAGGGCCGGGACACCCAGCTTCGGACCGCCGACAACGTGCTCGACGGACGACCGAGGGCCGCCAGTGCCGAAATGATGCGCATGCTCGGGGCCGGCACTCAATCCAGGCGGCTGCTGGCTGCTCTCGGCTGGTTGGTCGGTGCGCGATTCTTCGGCCACACCACGGCCGACCTGATCACCACGATCCGGGCCGAGGATGCCTTCGACCTGCACACCAGGCTGGCCGATATCGTCGCTCCGACCCTGGTGATCGGCGGGGGCCGGGATGCCTTCTACTCGGCCGAGCTGTTCCGCGAGACTGCCGAGGGCATCCCCCGCGGCACCCTGGCCCTGTACCCCGGGCGCGGGCATCTGGGCACCATGCTGGATCCCCGGTTCCTGCCGGACGTGCTCTCGTTCCTGGACCCGCCCGACGACGCCGGCTCGCCGGCCACCCTGGCCGAACCGGGCGTGGGCAACGATGACATCACGCGCTGACCAGTGAGCCTGCATGCTCCGGCCGCACCTCGGTACAGTGAGTGAGACATCCGCCCCACATCGAAGTGAGCACAGTGGAAAAATCCCGCGCCACGGTCCGATCGGCATCTCCCGTCGTTCCGTTTCTGCCCATCATCGTGGTCGGTCTGATACACCTGGGCGCCATCCTGTTGTCGCTGCACGGCCTGGCGGAGTGGACGAAGCCGCTGCTGATGCCGGCCGTGGCGACCGGGCTCATCTGGGGTGCGCCGCAGCGTCGCTCGCCGGCGATTGTGCTCGGGGTGGTCGCGCTGTTCTTCTCGTGGGTGGGAGACGTCACGATCCCGTGGTGGTTCGTCGTCGGCCTGGTCTTCTTCCTGCTGGCGCACATCACCTACCTCGTGCTTTTCGTCTCCCGGATCGCGGTACGCCGGGTGCAATGGTGGGCCATCGCCTACGCGGTCTGGCTCGTCGTGTTGCTGATGATCCTGGGCCCGCATACCGGCTCGCTGCTGGTTCCGGTCATCGCGTACGGCATCGTGCTCTCCGCGATGGCCGCCTTCGCGTCTCGGTGCAACCGCTGGGTCGCCTGGGGCGGGGCGCTGTTCGTCGTCTCCGACTCGCTCCTGGCGATCAACAGGTTTTTGCCGGATGCCGGCATCCCCCTGGCGGATTTCCTGATCATGGTCACCTATATCGCGGCCCAGACGCTCATAGTGTGGGGGCTATTGCGGCACGAGCGGGCTCGGGCGGCTACGGCGTAACAGCCGCATCGCGTTGACGATCACGAGGAGAACGGATGCCTCGTGCACGAGCATCCCCACGGCCATGGTCACGCCGCCCCACAGCACCCCGGCCAGCAGCAGCGCCACCGTGACCAGGGCGAGGGCCACGTTCTGATGCATGGTGTGCACGGTGCGCCGGGCCAGGTCGATGGCCGCGGGGAGCATCAGCAGGTTGTCACCCATCAGGGTGATGTCGGCGGTTTCGACCGCCACCGCCGACCCGGCCGCGCCCATCGCGATGCCGATGTCCGCGGTGGCCAGCGCCGGGGCGTCGTTCACGCCGTCGCCCACCATCGCCACAACGTGGCCATCCTGTTGCAGCCGCGTCACGACGTCGAGCTTGTCCTCCGGCAACAGCGATGCCCGGATCTCGTCGATGCCGACCGCGGCGCCGACAGCCGCGGCCACCAGCGGCCCGTCGCCGGTGAGCATGATGACCCTGTGCACCCCGGCGGCGCGCAAGGCCGCCACCATACCGGCGGCGTCGGGGCGCACCTCGTCGGCGACCGCGAGGACTCCGGCCACGGTGCCATCGATCACGACGATCAGCGGCGTACGCCCGCGGGCGGCGAGGTCGGCGGCCACCGTGACGGCCGCATCCGGGTCGTCGATGGCGTGAGCGGCCAGCAGCGCCGGGTTGCCGATCAGCACGGAACGCCCGGCCACGGTGGCGGTGATGCCCTGGCCGGGGATCGACGTGATGGTGTCGGGCAGGAGGGTTCCACCGGCACCGCGATCTGCCGCACCGACCGTCTCCAGGGCGTGCTCCGCTGCGGCCAGCACGATCGCTCCGGCCAGCACGATCGCTCCGGCCAGCGGATGCTCGGAGCCGGCCTCGGCCCGAGCGGCCCAGCCGAGCACGTCGGCGCGGGTCAGCTCGGGGTTCAGCACCACGACGTCGGTCAGCCGCGGGCGACCCCGGGTGAGGGTTCCGGTCTTGTCGACGGCGACGACGGTGACCTTCGATGCGCTCTCGAGGAACTCGCCGCCCTTGATCAGGATTCCGGACCGGGCGGCGCGGCCGATGCCGGCGACGATCGCGACGGGAATCGAGATGACCAGGGCGCCTGGGCAGCCGATGACCAGCAGCGTCAGCGCGAGGAACAGGTCGCCGGAAAGCAACCCGACGACCACGGCGAGCACCAGGATGCCTGGGGTGTACCAGGCGGAGAACCTGTCCATGAAGACCTGGGTCGGGGCGGTGGCATCCTGCGCCTCCTCGACCCTGTGCACGATGCGGGCCAGGGTGGTGGCCGCACCGACCTCGGTGGCCTCGACCTGCAACAACCCGCCGGTGGACATCGTGCCGGCAAAGACCCTGTCGCCGGGAGCCTTGGCCACCGGGAGGGATTCGCCCGTGATCGAGGCTTCGTCGAGGGTGCCGGTGCCGTGCCGCACGGTGCCGTCCACCGGAACCCGCGCGCCGGACTTGACCAGCACGGTCTCCCCGGTGAGCACGTCGGCGGCCGGCACCTCGGTCTGCGCACCATCGCGGAGCACCAGGGCCACGTCGGGGGCCAGCGCCACAAGGGCGGTCAGGGCGGACCGGGTGCGGTTCAGGGTGGCCGTCTCGAGGGCGTGGCCGATGGCGAACAGGACGGTCACCGCTGCGGCCTCCCAGTATTCGCCGAGCACGATCGCGCCCACCGTGGCCACGGTGACGAGCAGGTCGATGCCGACCACCCGCCCGGACAGGCCGCGCAGGGCCGCCCGGGCGATCGGGGCGCCGGCCACAACGGCGGCCGCCACCATCGCCGCGTCCGAGGCCAGGCTCAGCGCGGGCACCCGGCCGGCCAGCCAGGCCGCCGCGATCAGCGTCCCTGATACCACCGGAATCGTCCACCGGGTGTTCAGGCGGCGGCCGATCCCGGCCGCGGTGCGCATGTCACTCCCCCAGCCTGGCCGGTCAGAACGCGGCCAGGCGGGCGGGGTAGCCGGCCTTGCCGACCGCGGCGATGAGGGCATCCGTGCTCACGACGGCCGGGTCGTGGTCGATTTCGATGCGGGCGGAGGAGAAGAACACCGCGACGCCGGTGACGCCGGCCAGTCGACCGATCAGCTTCTCGATCTTGGCGACGCAGGAGGGGCAGGAGAAGCCGTCGGCCCGCAGGATGGTGTGGGTGCTGGGTGAGGTGAGGGTGGTCATGATGGGTGCCTTTCGGTGTGCCGTGCACCCCGGTTGACCGGGGCATTAACGACGTTACGGAGGCTGCCGGGCGGCGACCATGACGGCCGTCACTTTGCCGCGAGCAGACCGGTCCGGTCGAGCACAGCGGTCCAACGCCGACCCGAGTCGATCAGCCCGTCGCGGCGGAGCCGGCTCATCGTGCGGGACACCGACTCGGCGCTGGTGCCGGCCATGGCGGCCAGGTCGGCCCGGGTCAGGGGCAGCTGGATGAGGGTCGCGCCGGGCTCGTCACCCGGCACACCGAAGGTGTCGGCCAGGCGGAGCAGGCCGGCCGCCACCCGTTCGGTGACGGTGTTGGAGGCCTGCTGCTGCTCGGTGGAGCGGGCGCGGGCGAGACGGTCCGAGACCACGTCGAGCACGCCGAGAGCCACCGACGGATGCGCGAGCATCACCTCGCGGAAGGCGCCCGCGTCGATGCGGAGGGCGCAGGTGGTGACCAGGGCGACGGCCGTCTCGGTGTATCCGCTGCGGCCCGCCCAGGTGAGGCCGCCGAGCACGTCGCCGGGCCCGAAGAAGTCGAGGCTGGTGCGCTGGCCCGTCGGGGTGGTGCGGAAGGCCTTCGCCTGGCCGGCCGCGAGCAGGTAGACGTGCTCGGCGGGGTCGCCCGCGGTGAACACGGCCTCGCCGGCCGACCAGCCCAGCGACTGGATCCGTGCGCCGATCGAGGCCAGCTCAGTGCCGGACAGGCCGTGGAAGAGGCCGATCTGCTCGAGGATCCGCAGTTGCATCGAGGGCGGGCACGGGTGCGGGCGACCGCAGGTACTGCGCAGCGGTACCGAGCGCAGCGGCACCGACCGCCGGGCCTCACTCACGGGAGCACCTCGAGGATGCCGCGGGCGCCCTTCTCGGCATCCGACATGACGTGGCTCACGAACGGGTAGTGACCGGCCTGGCCGAAGGTGAGCTCCACGAACCCGCCCTGCGCCGCGGCGAGGTCGAGCACCTGGGAGCCGCCGGTTCCGGTGCTGCCGCCGTCTTTGAGCGTGTAATCGCCCTCCTTATAGACGGTATCGAACTGGCCGCCGACGACGTGGAAGGCGCTGCCCACGTTGGGTCCGGCAGCCAGCACCCAGACGCGAACGGTCTCACCCACCCGGGCCGCGAGAGGGCGGGCGGCATACTGGTTGGCGTAGCCGTTGAAGACGACCAGGTCTGGGGTCTGCGCCTCGACCTTGAGGTCGTCGACCTCGCCGCCCTGCGTGCCGAGGTAGAGCTCGGACTGCACGACGAGGTACTCCCGATCCACCTCGGCCAGCCCGGGCGGGTCGATGATGACGGCACCGAACATGCCGTTGGCAATGTGCACCGACATGGGCATGGTGGAGCAGTGGTACAGCCAGATGCCGGACCGGGTGGCGGTGAACGTATAGACCAGGCTCTCGCCGGGTTGGATGGTGCGCATCACCTCATCCGGGGCGACGTCGCCGGCATGGAAGTCGATGGAGTGCCCCATCGTGCCCTCGTTCACCAGGGTGATCTCGAACACGTCGCCCACAGTGCCGCGCAGAGTGGGGCCGGGCGCGGTGCCGTTGAAGGTCCACAGCATCTGGGTGACCCCCGGGGCCACCTCGGTCTCCACATTGCGCACGGTCAGGGTCTGCCGGTGCACGGTGGCGGATGCGGCGGGCGGCAGTGCGGCGTCCCTCGCCTGGAAATCGGCGTCGGGTTCAGCCATCGGGTCGAGGTCGTCGGCGGCGGATGCCCCAGTCGCGGCCGCGCCGTGGCCGGCGTGGCCGGAGTCAGCCGCGGCCATGTCATCCGCGGTCATGTCGTCAGTGGCGCTGCCGCCGCCCACCGCGATGATGCTGATCTCCATGCCCAGCAGCCGGTGTCCGGCGATCGAGCACCAGCCGTCCACACTCGCGCCGATCACGCCCACTGCCACGGTCTCGGTGGCGCCAGGGTCGAGCGACGAGGAGACCAGCCCGGACTCGAGCACCAGGTTGTGCACCATGTCATCGCTATTGGTGAGTTCGATCACCAGTTCGTCACCGACCGGCACCTCGATGCGGTCGGGTACGAAGCGGGTGTCCACCATGTTCACCGCCACCGTGGTGGTGTGCCCGGTCGCGGCGGCGGCCGTGCCGGCGGCCGGGGCGGCCATGGTCGACAGGCCGATTGAGGCCGGGTCGGCCACGATGCCCGCGGTCACCGTGAGCAGCAGCACGGTCGCGGCCGCGAGCATCCGTCCGGTGCTGCGGGGTCGCTCGGTCGGCGCGGTGCGTTCGCCCGGCGCGATCCGCACCAGCGGGAGGGCGCGTACCCGACGGTTGGTGCGAAGGGCCAGGGTGAACAGCACCAGGAAACTGGCCAGGGTGCCCACGGTCAGCACCGACAGCAGCACGGTAATGGTGCTGGAAACCGGCAGGAGCGAGAGGACGAGGGCACCGTTGACGAGGACGACCCTGACCAGGCCGCCGCGGTCGAGTTCGGCCGCGGTGGCCTTGAGGGCGGGCGGGCCGCCGCCGAGCACCACGGGCACCAGGTGACTCAGGGCGCCGAGCAGGATCTGGGCGGCGAATCCGACCGCAAAGTAGGGCACCAGGGTTTCCACGCCGGCGGCGGTCGCGGTCCAGCTCGGGGCGAGTACCAGCTGCAGGCCGAAACCGAGGGTGCAGAGCGCGAACCAGACCATCGCGGCGCCGAGGCTCCACGCCGCGAAGGTGACCGCGGGCGCGCGGCGCAGGTGGCCGACGGCCTCCCAGAGCACCCGGCCCAGCCCGGCCAGGTAGACCAGCACGCCCAGGGCCACGATCAGGCGCAGGTCGGCCAGGCAACCGAGGGCGAGCAGACCGAGGGCGCCCACGAGCACCATCAGGGTGTGCCCGCCGGCGAGCGTGGCGCCCTCCACGCGGGTGTGCAGCACCGTGGGCCAAAGCAGGGCGATGGTGCCGATCACGGTCAGGCCCACCCAGCCCAGTAGGTTGAGGCCGAGGTGCCCGATGAAGAGACGTTCGTAGTCCTCACCGCCACCGTCGAGCCTGGCCATCAGGATGCCCAGGACCACGCCGGCGGCCAGCATCAGCGCACTGGCTACGTAGTAGCGCACCAGCGGGGCGAACCGGCCCGGCATCGCGCCGCGGGACTGGCCGACGATCACGATGGCGTGAATGATCGCGTTCAGGCCCACCAGGATGCCGCCGACCAGCACCAGCGGGTACCCGTCGATGACCATGCCCGTCATCACCAGGGTCGCGCCCACGGTGTGGACGCTCAGCCGCAGCCCCAGCGAAACCCGGTGGCCGAGGGCCTTGCGTCGCAACAGGGTGTCGGCGAAGTGCTGGCTCCAGATCAGGATGGCGGTGCTCACCGCGCCGAGCAGCAGCAGGTGCACGAGCAACCACCCCGATGACGGCACCAGGCGGTGCAAAAAGGTGAAGACCACCGCGGCGACCAGCCAGGCCGGCACCAGGATGCCCGAGACGATGTGCCAGAGCTTGTCCTTCATAAGAGCGAGCCTCGCGGGGAGGGTGCCGGCGGCACGGCGGTACTGCGCGCTGCTGCTCGCGCGGGCAACACGGTGCTGCCGCGCAGCACCGAGACCACTGCGATCAGTACAAACAGCAGCACCGCGACGATGTTGAAGACGCCGCCCCACTGCACCAGGGCCGGCACACCGTAGGCGTCACCGAACAGGACCCGGGCCAGCAGCGAGGCGTGCAGCAGCCCGGCCGGCAGGTACATGATCGGTCGGTAGGGCAGCGGTCGGCGCAGCACGGCAGGAAGGATGGTGGGGGCGTGGGCCATGATCATCGACATCACAAAACCGAGGAAGACGGCGTGCATCATCGCGTCGTAGCCGGGACCGGAGTAGACCGGGCCCTTCAGAAGCCAGATGCCGCCCACCACGACGAGCCAGCCGTAGCCGGCCAGGAGGCACCAGGCCATGTAGCGGGGCAGCCCGACCGAGCGCACCATGCGGGTGGCGATGTCGTGGCGGAACAGCCAGGCCACCAGCGCCAGCATCCCGGCGCCCAGGAGGGGGTAGCCGGCGATCGGCCAGACCAGGGCGATGACCGAGCCGAAGCTGAGGGAGAGGCTGATGCCGAGCATCCACTGTTCGGCTCGACGGTTCACGGTGGGCGAGATGCGGGACAGCTCGAGGCGCTCGCCGGCGATGGTGAGCACGAGGTAGAGGATGAGCAGCGGCGCGAGCTGCGGGATGCCGATACCGCGCAGCCACAACACCGTGGCCATCAGCCCGGCGACGGCGCCGAGCACCTGCACAGCGGTGGACACCGACCCCTGCCGGCGCCAGATCTCGGCGTAGATGGCCAGCAGCACGGCGCAACCGGCGACGAGGGCGACCTGGCCCACGACCACCGGCAGCGGCGAGATGAGGGCCAGGCCGCCGGCGCCGAGCAGGCCAGGGGCGAGGTACGCCCAGCCGCGGCGCACGGCCACGGCCCGCTCGAGCACGACGACGGTGCCGACGAAGCCGAACACCATCAGCGGCCCGTGCACCGCACCGAGCCGCGCGCTGTCGACCGGGGCCGCCAGGCCGAGCAGCAGCAGGGCGCCGTCGAGGCCGGCGAGCAGGGCGATGCCGCCGAGGAGCAGGAAGACCAACCGGCCGGTGACCTTCGGCCGTGCCGCCGGGCCGGTGCCGCGCAGGGCGCTGCCGGTGCGGCGGAGGGGGCTGAGCGTGGTCATCGGCGGCGGCAGGCGGGCAGGTGCCGGCTAGTTGGCGCGGGTGAGGCGGATGGTCCAGGTTTCGGGGCCGTTCTCGAGGTACGAGACGACGAAGTCGCCGGGGCGGCTGCTCTCGAGCTGGCCGAGCAGCGGCAGCGGGTTGTGCGAGGCGATCAGGTCGAGGGCGAAGCCGGGCTGGATGGCGCCGAGGGCTCCGAAGATCGTGGCGTGGCGGATGGCGTGCGGGATGGTGCGGGAGTCGAGGACGATCTTCTCGGTGTCCTCGTGTCCACAGGCGCAGGCATGCCCGGCGGGGGCTTCGACATCCACGGCACCGGGGCGGCTGGATGAGAGGTTGATCGGTTCGGCAGTCACAGAAATTCTCCTTCGCCGGGTCGAATGACCCTAGTGAGTCACTTTAGAGGATGTCTATCCTTTCAATCGGGACGTTCGTCCCATCGGCCCAGGCCGCAAGAAGAATGGGCAGGAACGAGAAACAGATGGCAACCAGGGTGTGCGCGGAATCCGAGCTCGAGCTCGGCGAGGCGATCAAGGTGATGGTCGACGGTGTGGCGGTCGCCCTGGTGAAAGACAGCGCCGGAAACTGCTTCGCGCTCGGCGACATGTGCTCGCACGCAGACATCTCCCTCTCCGACGGCTTCGTCGAGGGCGACGACCTGGAGTGCTGGGCGCACGGCGGCCGGTTCGAGCTGTCCACCGGGCGGGCCCGCACCCTGCCGGCCTCAGAGCCGGTGCCGGTCTACCCGCTCACCATCGTTGACGGCGACGTCTACGTGGACGTAACCGCGCAGGTCGACGTGTCCTCCTACGTGGGGTGACAGTTCGCGAACTGTGAGAAAAGCACCGACTTCGGCCCGCACTGGGGGCATTTCCCTCAGTCCGCGAGACCCGGAGGCAACTCCACGAGGCAGAGGTCGGGCTGCACGAACGGGAGCAGGCGGATGGCGGACGCGTCGTGCCCTCGCTCCCGCACCAGGCCCTGGATCAGGCCCAGGTGCACCGAGCAGACCACATTGGGGTTGGCGCGCGCCTCGGCCCGGAACGGGCAGGCCGGCAGCGCGATGGTGTTCTCGTCTGCGCGCAGCTGAGGCTCGAAGCCGATCTCGGTGAGCACCCGCAGCAACGGAGGCACCATGTCGGTTCCGGCCGAGGCGGCGGACGGGGTGCCCACCAGGTCGACCGGATCGGCGGCATCCGCCCCGGCCGCGTACTGCGCCGACCAGCGCTCGCCGGCGCGCACCGAGCGGGCGCGACCGCCGTCGGCGTCCTCGCCGATCACCGAGGCGAGGGCCTGGGTGAGCTGCAGTTGGGCGTCTTCGACGGGTAGCGGCGCCGCCACCGGGCTGAACAGCACGTGCGGGCGGCCACGCTGGCCGGCCCTGGCCACCTGGCGCTCGACCAGTCCCGCGGCCTCGAGCTGCTCCAGGTGGAACCGGGCGGTGGTGACATGCAGGCCGATGCCCGCGGCGACGGTGACGGCGTCCAGCGGCTCGGCGGCAGCGGTGAGCAGGCCCAGCACCCGGCGGCGCGGCTCACTGGCCAGGGCCGCGTGCCTGGCGTCACTCTGATCGGTCGAAACCATGATTTTAGAGTAGCAGCGTGCGGTTAAACCGGACCGGGCGGCGATCATCCGCCGATGTAGGACATCTCGATCTTCGTGCCGGAGGAGCGCACCGCTCCGGTCTGGGCGCTGCGCAATGCGGAGGCCCGGTCGGTGCGCTGCCGCCAGATGGAACCCATCGCGGCCGAGAGCTGCTCGTCGCTGCTGCCATCGCGAAGCAGCGCGCGCAGGTCATGGCCGCCGCTGGCGAACAGGCACGTGAACAGCTTGCCGTCGGTGGAGACCCGAGCGCGGGAGCAGGTGTGGCAGAACGACTGGGTGACGCTGGAGATCAGGCCGATCTCGCCCTCGCCGTCGACGTACCGCCAACGACGGCTGGTCTCGCCGGTGTAGTTGGGCGCCACTTCCTGCAACGGCAGTTCGGCGTGGATGCGGTCACGCACCTCACTGGACGGCAGCACGGCGGCCATGTCCCAGCCGTTGCTCGTGCCCACGTCCATGAACTCGATGAATCGCAGGATGTAGGGGGTGCCCTTGAAATGCCGGGCCATGTTGACGATGTCGTGGTCGTTCTGGCCGCGCTTGACGACCATGTTGATCTTGATGGGACCCAGGCCGACGGCGTGGGCGGCGTCGAGGCCGGCCAGGATGCGGGCGACCGGGAAGTTGACGTCGTTCATCGTGCGGAAGGTGGTGTCGTCGAGGGAGTCGAGGGAGACAGTCACGCGCTTGAGGCCGGCATCCTTGAGCGCCTGCGCCTTCATCGCCAGGGCGGAACCGTTGGTGGTGAGGGCGATGTCCACGGGCCGGCCCGCCGGGGTGCGGAGGGCGGCGAGCATTGCGATGAGCTCTTCGAGGCCCTTGCGCAGCAGCGGTTCGCCGCCGGTGAGCCGGATCTTCTCCACCCCGTGCGCCACCGAGATACGCGCCAGCCGGGTCATCTCCTCGAACGAGAGCATCTCGTCGCGGGGCATGAAGGCGAAGTCCTTGCCGAAGATCTCCTTGGGCATGCAGTACACGCAGCGGAAGTTGCACCGGTCGGTGACCGAGAGGCGCAGGTCGTGCAGCGGGCGACCGAGGGTGTCGACGAGCTGGGTATCCGGGGCCGGGGCAGGCCCGAGCGGCACATCACCGGCCAGCGGCTCGATGACGCGCACGGGAATCGGTACGCCGGACATACACCGACCCTAACCCCGAACGGTTCGGGTTCGCCGCATCGTGTCCGGTCGCAGCGGCCGCGGCGGGCACGGATCATTTTTCACGGTGTTCGCTCGTTGTCGGGGCCTTCGGCGACGGTCAGGCTGACCTTGAGCGCACCAGCAGGTGCGCTCTCATCCGACCGGAAACCAGGAGCTTTCATGTCAGCCGCCGCTTCCACCGCCGTCAGCAGCCGCCTCGAACCGGACCTGTCCAACTGGGACCCGGAAAACGAAGAGACGTGGGACTCCAAGCTCGCTTGGCGCACGCTCTGGATCACCACCTTCAGCCTGACGCTCGCGTTCGCCTCCTGGTACCTGGTGAGCGCGATCGCGCCGCGACTGAACGACATCGGCTACTCGCTGACGCCCGGCCAGCTGTACTGGCTGGTGGCCCTGCCCGGCTTGGCCGCCGGCATCCTGCGGCTGGTCTTCATGTTCCTGCCGCCGATCATGGGCACCCGCAACCTGGTGGCGATGTCGTCCGGGCTACTGATCCTGCCGATGCTCGGCTGGACCCTCGCCGTACGCGACACCTCCACCCCGTTCTGGGTGCTGCTCTGCCTGTCGTTCTCGGCCGGCATCGGCGGCGGCGCGTTCTCCGGCCTGATGGCCTCCACCAGCTACTTCTTCCCCAAGCGCCTGGCCGGCACCGCGCTCGGGCTACAGGCGGGACTGGGTAACTTCGGTATCGGCCTCATCCAGCTTCTGCTGCCCTGGGTTGTCGGTTTCGGTCTGCTCGGCACGGCGGCCCTCACCCCGCAGTCCAGCGCGAACGGCGAACTGGTCTGGCTGCACAATGGTGGACTGGTGCTCATCCCCTGGGCTCTGCTCGCGATGGTGCTCTCGATCCTGTATCTGCGCCGGGTGCCCATCACGGCCAACTTCGCGCAGCAGGTGGACATCTTCAAGATCAAGCACACCTGGATCATGACCGCCATCTACCTGATGAGCTTCGGCGCATACAGCGGCCTGGCCGCCCAGATGGGCCTGATCATCCTCAACGTCTACGGCGACTTCCCGGATGCACCCAACCCGTTGGCATTCGCGTTCATCGGCCCTGTCGTGGGAGCCGCCGTGCGAGCGGCCAGCGGCCCGTTCTGCGACAAGTTCGGCGGCGCGGTCTTCACCTTCGTCGGCGGTGCCGGCATGGTGGTGGGCACGGTTCTGACCGCGTTCTTCCTCACCCCGTCGAGTGTCGGCGAGTTCTGGGGCTTCCTCACCGGGATGCTGATCATCTTCTTTTTCGCGGGTCTGGCCAACGGCGGCACCTTCAAGCAGATGCCGATGATATTCCCCAAACGCCAGGCCGGCGGCGCCATCGCCTGGACCTCCGCGATCGCGGCGTTCGGCCCGTTCATCGTGGGCATCGCGCTCACGGCGATCAGCCCGACAGCGTTCTTCATCGGCTGCGCCGTGTTCTGCGTCTTCTGCACGGTCCTGGCCTGGATCTTCTACGCCCGTCCCAACGCCCCCTACCCCGGCTAGCCCCTCCGCCCCCTCACCCCCGCCATGTCCCCGGCGGGATGCCCGGCGGGGCTGGTGGGGGCGGTGTTTCGTGGCGGGCCTGGCCCGACGGCCGACGGGCGAAGAGGTTATCCACAATTTGATATTTGCTCACACAAAGCTTCGTATTCGGGCTAGATTCGGGGCATGACAAACCAGTCGAGTATCGCAGCTACGTTCGCCACTCATCGCGGTGATGCGCTGGTGGAAGCCGCGGAGAATGTGGCCCGGTTAGGGTCGTGCAGCGTTGACTACGACGCGTTGTCGGATGCCGCTGTCCTGGCCGGTCAGCGCACTCTCGCGCAGGCCCAGCGCGAGCTCGACACCCGCAAGGCGTGGCTGGCGAAGACCCTGGCCCAGCGTTCCCGATGGGAGCTGGGCCAGTCCGGTCTGGCTGCGCAGCAGGGTTTCCTCAACCCCGAGGCCTTGATCCAGGAGCTGACCGGCACGAGCAAGGTTGAGTCGAGGAAGCTCGTGGGGGTGGGCCGGATGCTCGCCGAGGCCGAAGATGCCCAAGCGCAGGCGGCCGCGTTCCTGGCCGCCGAGGACGAGGCAGCCCGCCGGTTGCTCGACGGGGCGCTTGATGGCGCGCTGGACCCGGACTCCCCCGACGCCTTGGACTTTGCGGTTCCGCTGTCGCCGCCGGCCCCGGCACCGTGGCACGCACCGATCTCGCACGCCGTGACCGGCGGCACCCTCTCGATCGATGCCGCGCACGCCCTGCGCACCGGCCTGGGCGACATCGATACCGTCGTCACCGGCCCGGTCCTCGCCGACGCCCTCGCCGGGCTGCTCGCCGACGCCGCGGCGATGGACGTGGACCAGCTCCTCAAACGGGCCCGGCAGACGCGCGACAGCCTCGACGAGGCCGGCATTAGGGTACGGGAACAGAAAGCCTGGGACGNACGGGAACAGAAAGCCTGGGACGACCGCTACCTGCGCATCTGGACCCTGAACACCGGCCAGGTCCGCATCGACGGGCTCTTCCCGGCGGAACAGGCCGAGTTCATCAAAGCCACCTTCGACAGTCTCACCAGCCCCCGCCGCGGCGGCGTGCGCTTCGTCGACACCGAACGCGCCGCCTGGGCCAAACGCGTCAAGAACGACCCCCGCAACACCAGCCAAATCACCTGCGACGGCTTCCTCGACCTCCTCAAAGCCGGCACCACCATCAACCCCAACGAGATGCTCGGCGGCCGCCGCCCCGCCGTGCAGATCCTCACCACCGCCACCCCGACGGCCCGGCCCGCAGCGCCCGCGAAACCGGCAGGACCGGCAGAACCGGCAGAACCGGCCAACGCCGGCGAACCCGCCGCCGACAACATCCTGATCTCCCTTACCGGCCAAACCGGGCACGGCTACATCGAGGGCAACAACGCCCCGGTCTCCCCCGAAACCATCGAACGCCTCATCTGCGACTCGGGAAGTGTTGAGATCACCGTCGACGAGTTCAACCGGCCCCTGGACCTGGGCCACGAACAACGCCTGTTCAACCGGGCCCAACGCCGGGCCCTCGCCGCCCGCGACGGCGGCTGCCGGTGGCCCGGCTGCGACCGCCCACCGGCGTTCACCGAAGCCCACCACATCGAACACTGGCTCAGAGACCACGGCAGAACCGACATCAACCAGGGCATCCTGCTCTGCCCCGCCCACCACCTGCTGCTCCACAACCAGCACTGGCAGATCTTCGAAAACACCGGCCGCTACTGGCTCCGCCCACCCACAACCATCGACCCCGGCCAAACACTCATCGAGATGCCCGGCCGCAACCCAGCCACGACGCACCTAAGCCCCAGCCGCTGATCGAGCTCGCTGAGATCCCCCGACCCGGGGCGCGTTCGCGACTCACCTCACCAGGTCTCGACACACTCGACCAACGCGGCGGGAACCGCCCCGCACACACCTCGCCAGGCCTCGAGGAGCTCGGCCGACGACGAGGGGTGTTAGCGGCGGATGTTGGTGCGCGAGCGGGAGGGACGGGCGGGCTCGTCGGCGCGCGGAGAGACCCGCACGTTCGGGAGCTCGGCCTTCTCCCAGCCGCGCTGCACCGGGCGGGCGCCGGAGCCCTTGTGCGTGTCGCGAGAGCGGTAGATCACGTAGGGCCGCCAGATGTAGCCGATCGGGGCGGAGAACACGTGCACCAGTCTGGTGAACGGCCAGAGCAGGAACAACGCGGTGGCGGTGAGCACGTGCAGTTGGAAGAAGAACGGCACGTCGCTCATCAGCGACGGGTCGGGCTGCAGGCCCCACAGGCTGCGGATCCACGGCGAGATCGAGCCGCGGTAGTCGTAGCCAGCACCGAGCACCTGGTGCAGCACGGTGGCGACGGTGCCGAACACGATGGTGCCGCCGAGGAAGATGTACATCACCTTGTCCATCACCGTGGTGGCCAGGTGCACCCGGGTGACCAGGCGCCGGCGGATGATCAGGATGATCAGCCCGGCGATGGTCAGCACCGCCGCGACGCTGCCCATCCAGGTGGCCCCGAGGTGGTAGATGTGCTCGGTGACGCCGAAGAACTCCAGCCATGGCTTGGGGATGAACAGGCCCACCACGTGGCCACCGATCACCATGATCATGCCGTAGTGGAACATCGGCGAACCCCAGCGCAGCAGCCGGTTCTCGTAGGTCTGGCTGGAGCGGGAGGTCCAGCCGAACTGGTCGAACCGGTAGCGCAGGATGTGGCCGACCACGAAGGTGGCGGCGGCGATGTAGGGGAACGCCACCCACAACAGGTAATCGAGCGGGGTCATCGGCGTACTTCCTCACTGGACGCGCCATGCGCGGAAAACGGTTTGAGATTGCCGAGGTAGGTCATGCCGACGGTCTCGGTGGGCGGGCCCTCGTTGACCAGGTCCAGGTAACGCTTGCGAGTCTCATCGTCGATGGGCGGCAGCGACAGACAGACCGCTTCGACGAGGTGCGCGTAGGGACTGTTGACTTTCTCGAGCGCCGCACGCAGCACCTCGATACCGTCCCGGTGCGAGGAAAGCAGCTGACCGGCGATCGGCGAATCGGAGAGCGCGGAGAATTCGAGCACCATCGGCAGGTAATCGGGCAGCTCGTCGGCGTCGACCTCCCAGCCGGCGGCCCGGTACGCCTCGACGAACCGCACCAGCGCCATGCCGCGCCGGCGGGTGTCGCCGGCGGCGTAGTAGCTCAGGTATGGGCAACACTTGCGCTTGAGGTCGAAGGTGGCCGTGAAGTGCACCTCGAGCTGCTGCTGGCTCAGCTCGTCGGCGGCGGCGAGGAACGCGGCGAACGCGGCGCGCAACGCATCCGGCAGGTCGCCCAGCGACGCGGCGACGACCGCGAATTTGGCGCGGCGCTCCTCGTCCGGGTAGTCCAGCAACAGGGACGCCGCCATGTGCGCGATGCGCCGGTCCTGATCGTCGAGCGCGAGAGCGGCCACCCGCCGGGGGGCGAGCTTGGGCATTCTCATGCGGTGGCCTCCGGGCTCGGCTTGGGCGGGAACATGCCCGGCGGCACCGTGCCGCCGGTCCAGTTGAGCAGGTTGACCCGGCCCGGGGTGGTGGGCTTGGTCTTCTCGCCGCCCTTGCCGGTCATCTCGTTGTAGTTGGATACGGTGCCGGCCAGCGGCATGCCGGGCTCCTGGCCGAACGGTCCGGCGTTCTGGCCCGGTCCACCCATGCCGGGTCCCCCGTCGGTGTCGAGCGAGCAGGCCAGCTCGTCGAGTTCGCGGGCGGTCTCCACGTGAGCTTTGGGGATCACGTAACGGTCCTCGTACTTGGCGATGGCGAGCAGCCGGTACATGGCCTGCATGGTCTCGCCGGTCATGTTGACGGCGCGGGCGATGCGCTCGTCCGCCGGCCGGCCCAGGTTGATGTCGCGCATGTAGGAGCGCATGGCGGCGAGCTTCTTCAGCGACGCCTCCACGGGCCGCACGTCACCGGCCGAGAACAGGCCGGCCAGGTACTGCACCGGGATGCGCAACCGGTCGATCGCGGCGAACAGGGTGCGGGCATCCTCACTGTCGGCTTGTGTGGTGGAGACCACGTCGACCACCGGGGACAGCGGCGGGATGTACCAGACCATGGGCATGGTGCGGTACTCGGGGTGCAGCGGCAGCGCGATCTTGTACTCGGCGATGAGCTTGTAGATCGGGCTGTTCTGCGCGGCGAGGATCCAGTCGTCTTCCATGCCCTCGGCCTTGGCCGCGGCGATGACCTCGGGGTCGAACGGGTCGAGGAAGACCCCGCGCTGGGCATCCAGCAGATCCTGGTCGTTCTCGATCGACGCGGCGGCGAGCACAGCGTCGGCGTCGTAGAGCATCAGGCCGAGGTAGCGCAGCCGCCCCACGCAGGTCTCCGAGCAGATGGTGGGCTTGCCCTGTTCGATCAGCGGGTAACAGAGCGTGCACTTCTCGGCTTTACCGGTCTTGTGATTGAAGTACACCTTCTTGTAGGGGCAGGCGGAGACGCACATGCGCCACCCACGGCAGCCGTCCTCGTCGACAAGCACGATGCCGTCTTCCTCGCGCTTGTACATGGCGCCGGAGGGGCACGCCGCGACGCAGGCGGGGTTGAGGCAGTGCTCGCAGATACGCGGCAGGTAGAACATGAAGGTGTTCTCGAACTCCATCTTCACGTGCTCGCTCATGGTGGCGAGGATGGGATCGTCGGCGGCGGTCTCCTGCGAGCCGCCGAGGTTGTCGTCCCAGTTGCCCGACCACTTGATGTCCATGTTCTTGCCGGTCAGCAGCGACTTCGGCCGCGCGACCGGGCTCTGGGTGCCGGCCGGCGCGGTGGTAAGCATGTCGTAGTCGTAGGTCCACGGCTCGTAATAGTCGTCGATCACGGGCAGGTCGGGGTTGTCGAAGATGTGCAGCAGCTTGCTCAGCCGACCGCCGGCGCGGAGCTTCAGCCGGCCGCGCTTGGTGCGCACCCAGCCGCCCTTCCACTTCTCCTGGTCTTCGTACTGGCGCGGGTAGCCCACGCCGGGTTTGGTCTCCACGTTGTTGAACCAGGCGTACTCCACGCCGGTGCGGTTGGTCCAGACCTGCTTGCAGGTCACCGAGCAGGTGTGACAGCCGATGCATTTGTCGAGATTCATGATCATCGACATTTGAGCCATAACGCGCATTTAGTACTCAACCTCCTGGCTGCGTCGACGGATCACGGTGACCTCGTCGCGTTGGTTCCCGGTCGGGCCGAGGTAGTTGAAAGCGAATGAAAGTTGGGCGTAGCCGCCGATCAGGTGCGAGGGCTTGAGCAGGATGCGGGTGAGCGAGTTGTTGGTGCCACCGCGCAGTCCGCTGGTCTCGGCGACGGGCACGTTGATGGTGCGGTCTTTGGCGTGGTACATGTACACGGTGCCCTCCGGCATCCGGTGCGAGACGATCGCCCGGGCCACGACAACGCCGTTGCGGTTGTACGACTCGATCCACTCGTTGTCGCGCACGCCGATCTTGTCGGCGTCCTGCGGCGACATCCAGATGGTCGGTCCGCCCCGGGAGAGCGAGAGCATCAGCAGGTTGTCCTGGTACTCGGAGTGGATCGACCACTTGGAGTGCGGGGTGAGGTAGCGCACGGCCACCTCGGCGCGACCCTTCGAGCCGGGTGCGCCCGTGGACTTCGTTGAGCCGACGACCGAGTCGTCGAACAGTCTGTGCATGTCCAACGGCGGCCGGTAGATCGGCAGCTGCTCGCCGAGCTCGATCATCCAGTCATGATCGAGGTAGAAATGTTGCCGCCCGGTGAGGGTGTGCCACGGTTTGAGGTGTTCGACATTGATAGTGAAGGCGCTGTAGCGGCGTCCGCCGTGCTCGCTGCCCGACCATTCCGGCGAGGTGAGCACGGGAACCGGAGCGCCCTGCACATCCTTGAAGGTGAACCGGCGCCCCTCGTTGTCGCTGGCCAGGTGGGCGAGCTTCTGCCCGGTGCGCTTCTCGAGCTGCCGGAAACCCTGGGTGCCGAGGCGCCCGTTGGTGGTTCCGGAGAAGGCGAGCACCATCTCGCAGGCGTGGATGTCGGTGGCCAGCTTCGGCCGGCCGGCCGCCGGTCCGGACTCGACGAGACCGTTCTTGGTGCCGAGGTACTCGATTTCCTTGTCGGGGTCGTATTTGACGCCCTTGATGGTCATGCCGAGCTTGGCGGTGAGCGGGCCGAGGGAGCCGAGCTGCGCGGCGAAGGCCGGGTAGTCACGTTCCACCACGACCAGCCGCGGCATGGTGATGCCGGGAATCAGGTCGGGGTTCTCCACCACGATGCCGTGCGGGGTGGCCATGGCGTCGGGGGTGTCGTGCATCAGCGGCGTGGCAACGAGGTCGCGGCGCACACCGAGGTGTGTCTCGGAGAACTCGGACACTTTCTGGGCCAGCAGGTGGAAGATGTCGAAGTCGGTCTTGGACTGGAACGGCGGGTCGATAGCCGGGTTGAACGAGTGGATGAACGGGTGCATGTCGGTGGTGGACAGGTCGTGCTTCTCGTACCAGGTGGCCGGCGGCAACACCACGTCGCTGTAGATGGTTGTGGACGTCATCCGGAAGTCGCTGGTGACCATCAGGTCGAGCTTGCCCTCCGGGGCCGACTCATGCCACTTCATGGTGTGCGGGCGCTTCTCCTCCGGGGATTCTGGGGCGCGCACCGCGCTCTGGGCGCCGAGCAGGTGCTTGAGGAAGTACTCGTTGCCCTTGCCGGAGGAGCCGAGGATGTTGGCCCGCCAGACGACGAGCACCCGGGGGAAGTTCTCCGGCGCATCCGGGTCTTCGCAGGCGTAGCCGAGGCTGCCGTCCTTGAGTGAATCGACCACGTACTGGGCCGGGGCGACCCCGGCCGCATCGGCGTCGTCGACGATGTCGAGCGAGTTGCGGTTGAAGGTGGGGTAGCTGGGCATCCAGCCGCGTTTGGCCGATTCGACCAGGCAGTCCGCCGTGGTGCGTCCGGTGAAGGTGCCGGTGGCCAACGGGCTGGCGAGGGTGTCGGCGCTGAGGCCGTCGTAACGCCACTGGTCGGTGGCGAGATACCAGAATGCGGTGCCGATCATGGCGCGCGGCGGGCGTACCCAGTCCAGGCCGAAGGCGTACTGCGCCTGGCCGGTGACCGGGCGCACCTTCTCCTGACCCACATAGTGCGCCCACCCGCCACCGTTCACGCCCTGGCAGCCGGTCATGGTGGTCAGCGCGAGGAAGGCGCGGTAAATGGTGTCGGAGTGGAACCAGTGGTTGGTGCCTGCGCCCATCAGGATCATCGAGCGGCCGCCGGAGTCTTCGGCGTTCTGCGCGAACTCCCGGCCGATCCGGGCCGCGGCCTGCGCCGGCACGGAGGTGATCTCCTCCTGCCAGGCGGGGGTGCCGGGCGAGGAGGCGTCGTCGTAGCCGGTGGGCCAGACGCCGGGCAGGTTCAGTTCGTCGCGGCTGACGCCGTACTGGGCCAGCAGCAGGTCGAAGACCGTGGTGACCAGCTGGCCGGCCACCATTCGCACGGGCACGCCGCGGCGGATGACGCCGGCGCCGCCGGTGTGCTCCTCGCCCTCTTCGCCGGTGAGGGCGGAGACGTCGAAGCGGGGCATGTCGATGGCGGCGCTCCGGCCGTCGTGGTCGGGGCTGTCGGCGATGGAGAGCAGCGGGTCGACGCCCTCCAGGTCGAGGTTCCACTTGCCGGCGTCGGTTTCGCTGAACCGGTGGCCGAGTGAGCCGTTGGGCACGACCGCGTGGCCGACCTGGTCGAGCAGCACGGGCTTGAAGGTGGCGCTGGCGACGGTGGAGGCCGTGTCGGGCAGGGCATCCGCGGTGAGGAACTTACCGGGCACGTAGGCGTCGCCGCGCGGAGTGAGGGTGATCAGGTAGGCGGAGTCGCTGAACTTCTTCATGTAGTCCACGAACTGCGGGGTGCGCCGGTCGACGAGGAATTCCTTGAGCACGACGTGGCCCATGGCCAGGGCCAGGGCGCCGTCGGTGCCGGGGTGCACGGCCAGCCACTCGTCGGCGAACTTGGAGTTGTCGGCGTAGTCAGGCGAGACGGTGATAACTTTCTGACCGCGGTAGCGGGCTTCGACCATGAAGTGCGCGTCGGGGGTGCGGGTCACCGGGACGTTCGAGCCCCACATGATCAGATAGCTGGAGTTCCACCAGTCGGCGGATTCGGGCACATCCGTCTGGTCGCCGAACACCTGCGGGGAGGCGACGGGCAGGTCGGCGTACCAGTCGTAGAACGAGAGCATGGTGCCGCCGAGCAGGGTGATGAACCGGTTGCCCACTCCATGGGAGACGATCGACATGGCGGGGATCGGCGAGAAGCCGGCGATCCGGTCGGGTCCGTAGTTCTTGATGGTGTGCACCTGGGCGGCGGCGACGATCTCGGCGGCCTCGTCCCAGCTGGCGCGCACCAGGCCACCCTGCCCGCGGGCACTCTTGTACGCCTTGGCGCTCTCCGGGTTGCCGGTGACCTCGGCCCAGGCGAGCACCGGGTCGCCGGTGCGGGCCTTGGCCGCGCGGTACAGCTCGAGCAGCACACCGCGCACGTAGGGGTAGCGCACCCGGTTGGGCGAGTAGGTGTACCAGCTGAACGCGGCGCCGCGGGGGCAGCCGCGGGGCTCGTACTCTGGCGAGTCCGGACCCACGGAGGGGTAGTCGGTCTGCTGGGTCTCCCAGGTGATGATGCCGTCTTTGACGTACACCTTCCAGGAACAGGAGCCTGTGCAGTTCACGCCGTGGGTGGACCGCACCTCCTTGTCGTGGGTCCAGCGGTCACGGTAGAACGAGTCGGCGTCGCGGCCGCCCTCGAGGAACAACGAACGCAGGTCTGGGGAGGTTTCACCGCGGCGCAGGAACCGGCCGAGGTTGAGGATTGAGTCGGTGATGGGACCGTCGCTGCCGGGTTTGGCGGATGTGGCCCCGGCTCGGCCATTTCGTGAAAAGACAGAATTCTTGACTGATTTCACGAAGATCTCCTAGCGCTGCCGGCGTCGCCACGGTCAGCGATGCCCTCTGCGCAAGTCTCCCGAGTGCGGAAAACCGCTACAACCGGGAAACGCCGTTAATAATCAGCGGGAGCGTAAATGACCACGGGCGGCACCGCCGCGGCCGGCTCCAGGACCCGCTCGAGCAGGTCGAGGGTGCAGATGTCCGGCCCGACCAACGGATGCAGCCGGTCGGCCCGCAGCGGGCCATCCGTCTGTTCGAGCAGCGTCTTGATCAGGCCGAAGTGCACAGTGCACACCTCGGGGTGCAGCTTCACCATCTCGCTGTACGGACAATCGTGCAGGTGCACGTGGGTGCCGTCAGAGTCGTGGTCGGAATCGAAGCCGCTGGCGTCGAGGTGGTCGTCGAGCGCGTCCATCTGGCACTGGCGCGGGGAGGTGTCGACGGTTTCGAGGGGCAGGAGCCTCCGCACGAGGTCACCGCGGCGCTGTGCGGCTTCGGCCTTGGCCGCGCGCACCGAACCGGGCTCGGCGGAACCGGCCGCCGCGCTGTAGAGCATGCGGGGGCGACCCTTGGTCTCGCGGGTCTCCGGCTGGCAGGTGATGAAACCATCGTCGACCAGGCGCTGCAGATGTTCTCTGGCGGTGTTGGGATGCAGCCCGGCCGCCTCGGCGAGGTCGCCGACGGTCATGGTTCCGCGACGCTGCAGGTGCAGGAGCAAAGTGATCCTGCTGATCGAGGCGAGCGTGCGATAACTCGGGGCGGAGCGGGGAACCATGGAGCCCAGTATGGGCCACCGTCCAATCTGGCGGTACCCCCTGCCCCTGATCGGGCGCCAGCTTCTACTCGCCAGATGCCGTGAGTCGCCATCAGGAGGGGCGAGCCTGGTCCCGCCGGCAGGGTGGTCGCGGCGACGGAGGAGCGCTAGGGTCTGCGCGTGACGACGGATGAGCACGGGTGCTGCGCGCCCGCACACGAGGTGATACGCCAGGCCCGGCTGGCCGTGGGCGTAGACGATGCGGAGGCACCCCCGGGCACAGCCATGTCCCAGCTCCCCCCGGCACCGGCCGCTCCCGGCTCACTCGTCCGGCATCACCTCGACCAGGCGCTGGTGCCGGCGCAGGTCTTCGCCATGGGCGACGCCGACGGCGCGGGCAATCCCGGCGACGGCGAGACCCCCGTGCACGAAGTGCGGCTGGATGCCTTCTCCATCGACACGACGACGGTCACCAACGCCGCCTTCGCCCGGTTCGTGGCCGATACCGGGTATCGCACCGAGTCGGAGCTGTTCGGCTACTCCGCGGTGTTCCACCTCGCGTTGCAGGCCGACATCGATGACGTGGTCGGCCAGCCCCCGCAGACACCCTGGTGGCTGGGGGTGCGCGGCGCGGACTGGGCGCATCCGGCCGGCCCCCGTTCGTCGCTCGACGGGCTGGCCGAGCATCCGGTGGTGCAGGTGAGCTGGAACGACGCGCTGGCCTACTGCGCCTGGGCGGGGCGACGGCTGCCGACCGAGGCCGAGTGGGAGTGCGCGTCGCGCGGCGGGCTGGCCGGCCGGCGCTACCCGTGGGGCGACGAGTGGGAGGAAGGGCAGCGCTGCAACATCTGGCAGGGCCGGTTTCCCGCGGTGAACACCCTGGCCGATGGCTGGCTCAGCACCGCCCCGGTGCGGGAGTTCGCGCCGAACGGCTACGGCCTCTGGCAGAGCGTGGGCAACGTCTGGGAGTGGTGCGCCGACTGGTGGGCGGAGGGCTATTACGCGCACTCCCCCGCCGAGAATCCGGCCGGCCCGGCGACGGGCGAGCAGCGTTCGATGCGCGGCGGCTCGTACCTCTGCCACGACTCCTATTGCAACCGGTATCGCAACTCCGCTCGGGCCTCCAACACCGCGGATTCCGCGGCCGGCAACGTGGGCTTCCGCACCGTGGCGCTGACCTGATCCGGCGCCGCCGAAGCACAACTCGTGCTCGATTCCGCCGGCGTGGCCGACCGCCTCGTCATTCCGGGGCGATCGCCGGTCGGCGGCTGGGAATCGCAGGAGTCATGCATCCGCGGGTGCGGATGGTTGTGGTCTGCTACCCCGGCGCGTGCAGCCGGGGCGCGTCGAAGAAGAGCAACTCGAGGGCCGCCGACCGCGCGAACACGGCGCGCATGAGCGCCCGGTCGACGGCCGTCGCGGTGGCCGCCGCGGTGTCGGTGAGCAGGATTGCCTGCCGGGTCGCGGCCGCGAACCCCTCGTCGGCGTAGGTCTCCAGCCAGTCGGCGTACGGATGCGCCGCGTCGCGCCGGCTCGCCGTGAAGCCGGCGTGCAGGCGCTCGCCGACATCCGCGTAGAGCCAGTAGCAGGGCAGGACCGCGGCCAGCAGCACCGCATAGTTGCCTGCCGCGCTGACCGCGACCAGGTGGTCGACGTAGGACCGGGTCACCGGGCCGGGCGCCGGGCGCGTGTCATGGCCGGTCAGCCAGGTGCGGTGCAGCTCGAGTTCCACCTCGATGCAGTTGGCGGCGCCGGTAGCCCAGAATTCCCGTTCGGCGGGGGTGGGCGCCAGGACGCTCGCCTGCGCCAGCACCCGGGAGTACGCGGCGAGGTAGAGGGCATCCTGGGCCAGGTAGTAGGCGAAGTGGCCGGCGGACAGGCTGCCGTCGCCGAGTTCCGCGATGAAGGGCAACGCATCGATGGCGGTGCGGGTTTCGGCGATGTCGGCCCAGAGCAGCCTGCTGAACGGTTCGGTGCGGCCCGGCTCCGGCCGCAGATCCGGGTCGGCATCCCCGCGTGATTCGGCGGCGTGAACGTTCATGGCGACATCCCTTCGCTAGTGCTAACTAGTCAGGTTCGACGGGTTTGGATCTCAGCGTCCGCATCCGGCGGAGGCACCCCGTGTCGCGTCCCACCCTAGCGGCCGGCAGGGCCGAAAGACTCTCGAATGCACCGGGCGCCGAACTGTACGCTGGACAGGCTGCTGCATTCTTCACCGGGTGAGCACGCGCTCCATGGCCGACGGGCCACCGGTCGTCGGCGTCGTCCTGGAAGGACACCGCACCATGCCTGACACCCCGACCGACACCACCATCGCGCCGCCCACGGTGTTGATCCTGGCGATCACGGCCTGCCCAACGGGCATCGCCCACACCTACATGGCTGCCGAGAAACTCGACGCGGCCGCCACCGAACTCGGCTACGAGATCCGGGTCGAGACGCACGGGTCCGTCGGAGTCGAAGGCACCTTCAGTCAGGCCGACATCGACCGCGCCGACGCTGTCGTCGTCGCCGCCGACACCCAGATCGACCTGTCCCGCTTCGGGGGCAAGCGCATCGTCTCCACCCGCGTCTCCGACGGCATCCACCGCCCGGCCGCGCTGATCGCCGAGGCGCTGGCCGCCGCCCCCACCGGCCGCGCCGCCGTGACCACGGATGCCCCGGCGAGCGCCGGGAAACGCGACATCGGCGGTTTCATCTACCGCGCGCTGATGAACGGCGTGTCGTACATGATCCCGTTCGTCGTCGTCGGCGGGCTGCTCATCGCGATCTCGCTGTCGATCGGCGGCGAGGCCACCCCGCAGGGACTCGTGATCCCCGAGGACAGCTTCTGGTTCACCATCAACCAGATCGGCGTGCTCGGCTTCACCCTGATGGTGCCGATCCTCTCCGGCTTCATCGCCTACGCGATCGCCGACCGGCCCGGGCTCGCACCGGGCATGATCTGCGGTTGGATCGCCACGACCGGCTCCTTCTACAACTCCGAATCGGGTGCCGGCTTCATCGGCGGCATCGTCACCGGTTTCCTGGTGGGCTTCGTGGCGCTGGGCATCAAGAAGATCACCGTGCACCGCTTCATCAAGCCGATCATGCCGATCCTGGTCATCCCCGTGATCACCACCCTCGTCGTCGGCGGCCTGTTCGTGCTCGCCCTCGGCCAGCCGATCGCCTGGGTGTTCTCCTCGATGACCGACTTCCTCTCCAGCCTCGACGGCGGCAGCGTCGTCGTGCTCGGCCTGATCCTGGGCGCGATGGTCGCGTTCGACATGGGCGGCCCGATCAACAAGACGGCGTTCCTGTTCGGTTCCGCGCTGATCGCCTCCGGCAACCCAGGCCCGATGGGCATGGTCGCCGCGGCCATCGCCGTGCCGCCGCTGGGCATGGGGCTGGCCACGGTCATCCGTCGCCGGTTCTTCACCCCGGTGGAACGCGAGGCCGGCATCGCCGCGCTGTTCATGGGCTTCTTCGGCATCACCGAGGGCGCCATCCCGCTCGCGGCGGCCCGCCCGCTGCAGGTCATCCCCGCGAACGTGCTCGGTGGCGCCGTCGCCGGTGCCATCGCCGCGATCGCCGGGGTCACCAACGCCGTGCCGCACGGCGGCCCGATCGTGGCCGTCTTCGGTGCCGTGAGCGGCGTGCCGATGTACTTCGTCGCGATTCTCTCCGGTGTGGCCGTCACCGCTCTGGTGTCGGTGCTGTTGATCGGCATCTCGGTGCGCAAGGTCGTGCCGGCGGATGCTGCCGCGGTTGCGGTCGCCGGTGCCGCTGCGGATGCCGCTGTGCCGGTTGCCGCGCCGGGTGCTGCGGCGAGTGCCGTGTCGCCCGTGGCTGCGGCGCCGGTTCTTGCCGCGCCTGCTGCCGCCGAGCCGGTGGCCCCCGCCCCGAAGACCGTGCTCGACTACATCGACGAACGCACCATCGTGCTCGACATCGACGAGACCGACCGGGACGCCGTCATCCGTCGTCTGGCCGGTCTGATGCAGACCACCGGGCGGGTACTCGACGTCGACGCCGTCGTGCAGGCGGCCATGGACCGTGAACTGATCAGCACGACCGGCATCGGCGAGGGCATCGCGATTCCGCACGCCAAGTCCGACGGCGCCACCTCCCCGGTGCTCGCGTTCGCGCGCAGCCGAGACGGCGTTGACTGGAACTCGCTGGACGAGGCCCCTGCGCACCTGATCTTCATGATCGCCGTGCCGGAGGCCGCCGCCGGCACCGAGCACCTCAAGGTGCTCGCCCAGCTGTCCCGCAGCCTGATGAAGCCCTCGTTCCGCGCCTCGATCGAGATGGCGGCCACCCCGGCCGACGTGCTCGCGGCACTGGCGTCCTCGGTGCGGCCGGCGACTCCCGCCGCGCACTGACCCCCGTCCTGGACCGCACGTCGGGGCGGACTTTTTCGGGAAACACCGCCGCGCGCGCCTGCGCAACGCGGCGTTTCTCGAATTCCTCCGCCTTTACGTACCGAGTTCGGCCGAGTCGGCCCGGTCGGCCGCCGCCGCCCGAGTGAATGCGGCGCTACCGCGCGCTGCCGGCCGGCGCATCCCTCTGACCCGCCCTGGTTGTTCGCAGGGCGATGCCCGCCGCGGCGAGGCCGAGCGAAGCCAGGACGAGTGCCGTGTGACTCCAGCCCGAGGTGGCGAGGACCGTGCCTCCGCTGGCTGCGGCCCAGGTGCAGCTACGGCCGAGCGGCCACCAGGAGAAGCTGCCGCTGACGACGCCGGCGCGCTCCGACAGCTCGGCGAGGGGAGAGAACGGCCCCTCCACGGCGCAGGCGTAGTCCAGGCCGCCGTGCACCGCAACGAGGTACGCGCCGGAGGTGGCGATAGCGGCAAGACAGAGGCCGGCCGCGATGAGGACGGCACCGAATCGTGAACGCTCGGAGGCGGACAGCCGCTGCGTCCCGATGCCCCGAGGGAGGAGCACCGTGCGCCCGAGGAGCACCGCGATGAGGCCGATCCAGAGCGGGCCACCGGCCAGGGTGAAGCCGAGGACCGCGGCTGCGAGGACCGCGGGACCGCCGGCAGCGCCCGGTTCACCGGGAATCCACTCGGCCGCAAGGAGCAATGACAGCGCCGCGAAGATCACTCCTGCATACCCGGCGAGCACGCTGCGCCCGCCGAGGCCCCAGCGACCGGTCGGCGGCGAGAACACCAGAAGCAGGGTGAGTGTGGCGGTGCCGGCGAGGGCGGCGACCGCTGCCAGCAGCGAAAGGCCACCGACGATCAGGTCCCAGGCCTGAGCCACCGTCGCGTCTCGGCTGAACATGAAGATCAGGGTGGCGACGGTAGCGCCGATGACCGCCGTGAGCATCACGGTGCCGGCAAAGCGCGCGGCATGACCCAGGTGCATCCGGGCGTCGGTGTTCCCCATGACTGCACGCTAGCGCAGTGGCCGGCGCTGGCTCACTGGCTGGTGTCTATCAGCGCCCCTCTGGGCCTGGCACCTGCTGCGAACGGGCGATGAGGGCGCTGGTGTGCGCACCGACACCGCGGCGCAGCACCTCGGCAAGGTTGTCGACGGTATCGACGTCGCGGCGGATCGACGCCGTGGCGGGCAGGTCGAGCGGCACGTGGCCGGCAGTCTCGTGCGCAGCACGGGAGCCGGGCCCGAACCGGGGAGTGAGCGTGATGCCGGCGCGGGCGAGCAACGTGGTGGTGCCGGTGCCCTCCTCGTCGGCAACCATGGCCAGGTCATGGGCGGTTGCGGCGGTGAGGGTCGACTCGACGTCAGCGACGGTGAGCGCGGGCAGGTCTCCGGTGAGCACAGCGACGCTGCAGAGCGGGTACTGCTCATGCGCCACCCGGATGCCCTCGGCGATGGCCGCGTTGAGCGGGTCCCGAGTTGCCACACAAGCGCCCGTCCCGGCATCCGAAGCGGATGTGTGCGGCACCTCGGGAACGATCTGGGCGCCCAGCGCCTTGAGCGGCGCGGCGGCGGCGGGGTCGGCGGTCACCACGAACACCTCCTGCACCATCCCGGCGGCCAGCAGTGCGGCCACGGTGTCCAGCGCGAATGCTTCGGCGAGCTCCCCGCGGGCCGGGAAGGTTTCCGGCAGCGCGCTCAGGCGGCTCTTGGCGCTCGCACTGCCCTTGACGGGCACCACGCACACCCATCTCACGCGGATGCGGTTCCGCGAGAAGCCACTTGAGGCCCACTGCTGCGCTCCGAGGGGGCCTCAACCGGAAACTCACCAGCCAAATCCTCTCGAGTTGCCACTTGAGGCCCTGTGCCGTGCGCGGTGGGGGCCTCAACCGGCAACTCACCAAGGTGGTCGTCGGCGGCAGCATCCGGAATCTCACGAGTTGCCGCAAAGTGCCCCCTCGCGGGCCCGATAGGGGACTTTTGCGGCAAGTCGGCATCAGGAATCTCACGAGTTGCCGCAATGTGCCCCCTTAGAGGCGCTGTCGGGGCATCTTCCGGCAAGTCGGCGGCCGCGGTCCTGTCATCAGCAGCCCTGGCCGTCCCCGCCTCATCAGCGTTCGTGGGTGCGCTATCCGTCCCACGGTCCGCCTCGGCAGCCGCCAGCCCGGCCGCATAACCCTCCGCGTACGCCTCGGCGCTGCCGACGCGGAACATGTCGTTCGCAGTGTCGCGCAACAGCCGGCGCGCGCCGCGATCCCCCGCGTCGATCGCGCCCACCAAGTGGCCGAGGCCGCGGAGCACGGCGACGGGGTTGCCGCTGGTCTTGCCCTTGATCAGGTCGGCGGCGCCGGCGATCTCGTCCGCGACGGCGGCGACGGTGACGTCGAGGCGGCGACCGTGCGCATCCATGCTGCCACGTAGGTCGTCGAGCACGGCCACGCCGGCAGCGCCGATGGCGATGTCGGTCTGGCCGTCCCGCCACGGGCGGCCAACGGTGTCGGTGATCAGCACCCCGAGATGCAGCCCGGTGGCGGCGCGGAGGGCTGCGCAGAGGCCGCGCGCGGAGGCATCCGGGTCGACGGGCAGTAGCAATACAGTGCCGTGCTCGACGTTGCTGGCGTCGACACCGGCGGCGGCCATCACCAGGCCCTGCCGGTTTTCGACGATGCGGGTGACCCCGCCCGGATGCGCACGGGTCGCGACGACCCGTACGGTCTCGTCGGCGATGGCCTGCTCCCGGTCGGTCGCGGCCACCTGCCTGCCCTCGGCCTTGGACACGATCTTGCTGGTCACGGCCAGGATGTCACCGTCGGCCAGACGGGACGCGGCGGGACCAGCGACGGCCAGGATGGTCGCGGCCAGGTCGTCGCCGGCCCGGACCTCGCCGATTCCGGGCAGCACGAACACCTCGAGCCGGTGGCGCGCACCGTCGGCCGCGGAATGCATCGCTACCGGGCGAGCTTCGGCAGCACGTCGCGGCCGAAGACGTCGATCCACTGGCGCTGGTTGCGCCCCACGTTGTGCAGGTAGATCTTGTCGAAGCCGAGGTCGACGAACTTCTGGATGTAGGCACGGTGGTCGTCGGGGTCGGCGGAGATGATCATCCGGCCCTCGAAGTCCTCCGGACGCACCAGTTTTGCCATCTGCTCGAATTCGAACGGCGAACGGATGTCGCCCTTGGGGAACTTCATGCCGCCGTTGGGCCACTCGTGCAACGCGTTGGCCATGGCCTCCTCGTCGGTCTCGGCCCAGCTCATGTGCAGCTGCAGCACCTTGGGCATGGTCGACGGGTCCTTGCCGGCCTCGCGGGCGCCGTCGTCGAACTTGCCGAACAGCATCGAGATCTTCTCGAGCGGGGCGCCGACGGTGATGAGGCCGTCGGCGTGCCGGCCGGCGCGCTTGGCGGTGACCGGGCCGGCGGTGGCGACGAGGATCTCGGGCGCGACCTCAGGCATGGTCCATAGCCGGGTGGACTCGAGCTTGAAGAACTGGCCAGAGTGCTTGACGTCCTTGCCGGCGATGCTGGCGGTGAACAGCTTCGAGATGATCTCGATGGCCTCGAACATACGGTTGATGCGCTCGGGCGCCTCGGGCCAGTAGCCGCCGACGATGTGCTCGTTGAGCGCCTCACCGGAACCCAGGCCCAGCCAGTGCCGGCCGGGGTACATCGAGGCGAGTGTGGCGGAGGCCTGCGCCACCATGGCCGGGTGCCAGCGGAAGGTTGGCGCGGTGACGCCGGGACCCATGTCGCCCTTGGTGCGCTCACCGATCGCGGCGAGAACGCTCCACACGAAGGAGGATTCGCCCTGGGCTGGCACCCACGGTTGGAAGTGATCGGCCGCCATCACCCCGGAGAAGCCGTGCTCCTCCGCATAGGCCGAGAGCGCCACCGCCTCGGCGGGGGCGAACTGCTCCAACATGGCCGCGTAACCGATCTGCAATTCCGACATACTGCCATCCTGCCACTCGCGTGTGTCGGCGAGGTTTCTGGAGCGCCCGCGCCAAATAGGCTTAGAGCCATGCGCATCGCCACCTGGAACGTCAACTCCATCCGTGCCCGCGTCGACCGAGTGGTCGACTGGATGGTGCGAGAGGACATCGACGTGCTCGCCATGCAGGAGATCAAGTGCAAGCCCGAGCAGTTCCCCGCGCAGGCCTTCGAGGACGCCGGCTACGAACTGGCCATCCACGGCCTCAGCCAGTGGAACGGCGTCGCGTTCGCCAGCCGCCACGAGATGACGGATGTGGTCACCGCCTTCCCCGAGATGCCCGGCTTCCTCAAGGGTGAAGAGGGTCCCGGCCTGCCGCTGGAAGCCCGCGCGCTGGGCGTGACCGTGAACGAGATGCGCCTGTGGAGCCTGTACGTGCCCAACGGCCGCTCGCTGGATGACCCGCACTACGTCTACAAGCTGGACTGGCTGACCCGGCTGAAGACCCACGCCGCCGACGAGCTGGCCAAGAACCCCCGGCTGGCGATGGCACTGATGGGCGACTGGAACGTGGCCCCGCTGGACTCCGATGTGGGTGACCCCACCCTGGTACCCGGCGTGTCCACCCACATCTCGCCGGCAGAGCGCAGCGCGTTCGAAGCGTTCGAGGCGGCCGGTTTCACCGACGTGGTGCGCCCGATCGTGCCGGAGGGCTTCACCTACTGGGACTACAAGCAGCTGCGCTTCCCGCGCAACGAGGGCCTGCGCATCGACTTCATCCTCGGCTCACCGGCCTTCGGTGAGCTCGTGACGGATGCGAGCATCCACCGCAACGAGCGCAAGGGCGACGCCCCGAGCGACCACGTTCCGGTGCTGGTGGACATCGAGACCGAGGACGAGGACGACGACCGCCCGATGATCTTCTAGGCCCCGCTGGTTGAGCTCACCGTCTCCATCCGCCGTAAGGTCGACCCCGCCCGGTTCGACGAGGCCACCCACTGGGTGCAGACCGGGATGGACCTCGCCAACGAATACCCGGGCTTCCTCGGCTCCGGCTGGGTGCGCGCGCACGCCGGTTCCGCGCACTGGCACATGCTCTACAAATTCAAGGATGCGGCCTCGCTGGAGGCCTGGGAGCACTCGATCGCCCGCACCAGCTGGCTGCTCGAGGGTGAGGGCCTGGTGCTCGAGTCCCACGTGGTGCGGCGCACCGGCATCGAGGGCTGGTTCGACGACTCCCAGGTCAACGCCGGTCCGTCCGCGCCGGTCCAGCCGCCGCGCTGGAAGCAGGCCGTGGCCATCGGGCTGGGCTTCTTTCCGCTGAACGTGATCTTCACCTACCTCGTCACCGGGGTGGATCCGCACTGGAACGACATCCCGACCGTGCTCCGGATCCTGCTGACCACGTTCGTGATGGCGCCCATGATGACCTACGTGGTGATGCCGTTCATCACCCGCCGGCTGCGGCCATGGCTGCAGAAAGCGCCCAAAAAGAAGGCCTGATCGGCCCGACGCTCAGGCGAGCAGCGCCGCGACGATCACCAGCGCCGGGATCGCGCCGATCGTGGTGACCAGCACGGTGTCCCGGGCCACGACCACGCCCCGGTCGTAGCGGGAGGCGAAGTTGAAGATGTTCTGCGCGGTCGGCAACGCGCTCACGGTCACCACGGCGAACAGCTCGGGGCCCTCGAGAGCGAACACGAACCTGCCGAACAGGTATGCGATCACGGGCATCAGCGCCACCTTGATCACCGACGCCGCGACCACCTGCTTGCGGCCGGTGCCGGCCTGCAGCAGTCGCTGGCCGTGCAGCGACATGCCGAACGACATCAACACCAGCGGGATCGCGGCACCGCCGATGATGTCCAGGGGCGCGATCACGGCGTCGGGTACCGGGACGCCGAAGGCGGCGACGAGCACGCCGAGAACCGAGGCGATGATCATCGGGTTCCGCAGCGGCTGGGTGAGGATGCTGCGCACCGACACCCGTCCGCGGGTGGACGCGTCGAGGATGCTCAGGGTGATCGGCGCGAGCACGAGCAGCTGCAGCAGCAACACCGGCGCCACATACTGGGCGCTGCCGAGCACGTAGATGGCCACCGGCAGACCGATGTTGTTGGCGTTGACGTAGGTGGCGCTGGTGGCGCCGAGCACCGTCTCCGGCAGCGGGTTTCGAAAGAAAATCCTGGCCAGCACGACATACAGCAGCATGCCGACGATCACGCTGCACAGCACCGTGGCAAGGAACGCGGAGAACAGCACCCGCACGTCCGCCTGCGCGAGCACGGTGAACAGCAGCGCCGGGGTGGCCACGAAGAACGCGATGCGGTTGAGCACCCGGCCGGCGTCCTCGCCGGCCACGCCGGTGCGCTCGACGACGTAGCCCACCAGGATCACAAACCCGATGATCGAGAACCCGACCAGTACACCGCCCACTCTTCGACCCTAGGGCCACCGCCGGTGCCGGGTTCGCACGCGGCTGCGGCGGTGGCCCTGACCGGAACCGGGCCGGTTAGCGCAGCAGCGCGTCCGCCGAGGATCCCGAGGTTCCGGACTCGGTCTCAAGCAAGACCTCTTCCACAGTGTGGTGCGCCTTCGGGTTCCGCACGAAGACCGCAGCGGCAATGGCGATCACTATGGCCACACATCCGGCCACGACGAACGCGCTCGACAGGCCGCCGGTGAAGGCGTCCCTGGCCAGTATCGTTGTCGCGGCGTCCAGACCGGTGGGGATGATTCCCTGGGCCACGGCCTCCGCACCGGCGAAGGTGGTGGAGCCGAGTCCCGCGGCCGTTCCGGCTGAGACCACGGCGGCGAGCACCGCGGTACCCAGCGCGCCGCCGAGCTGCAGGGAGGTGGCCTGCAGTCCCCCGGCGACGCCGGCGAGCTGCACGGGTGCGCTGCCGACGATGGCCTCGGCACCCGAGGTCATCACCAGGCCCACCCCGAGCGCGAGAACGACGAACGGCACCGCCATGGCCACGTACGGCGAGTCGATACTGATCGGGGTGAGCCCGAACAATGCGCCGCCCACAAGGACCAGACCCAGCGACATGGTGAGACGGATGCCGAATTTGCTCACCAGGGCGGCGCCGATGGGCGAGGCGATGATAGACACTGCGCTCAGCGGCAGCAACATCAGGCCGGCCGCGATGCCCTCCTCACCGCGGAAGTTGAGCAGGAACAGCGCCAGAAAGAAGGTCACCCCGAAGAGGGCGAAAAAGTTCGCGGCTACGGCCAGGGCGCCCACGGTGATGGTGGGGTTCCTGAACAGGCCCATCGGCAGCAGCGGCGCCGCCACGCGGTTTTCCACGACCACGAAGACCGCGACGAGCACCAGTCCGCCGGCCAGAACGCCGAGGGTGAGCGGGCTGGTCCAGCCCCAGGACTCGGATTGGACGACGGCCAGCACAATGCCGAACAGCCCCAGGGCAAGCAGAACGACGCCCGCGATGTCGAACCGTGCGCGGCTGGTCGCGGAACTTTCCTTGAGCACCAGGCCACCCAGGATCAAGCCGATCACGGCGATGGGGGCGTTGATGTAGAACACCGATTCCCAGCCGAGGGTGCCCACCAGCGCGCCGCCCACGATGGGCCCGGCGGCGATGGCAACGGATGACGCGCCACCCCAGATGCCGATGGCCATGCCGAACTTCTCCCGCGGGAAGGTGGCTCGCAGCAGGGCAAGGGTTTGCGGCATCAGCAGTGCGGCACTCAGCCCCTGCAGTGCCCGGAAGGCGATGACGCCCTCGGTCGTGCCGGCCAGGCCGATCGCCACCGAGGTGACCGCGAAGGCCGCGACGCCGATGAGGTACATCTTCTTGCGCCCGAACCTGTCGCCGAGCTTGCCGCCGAGGATGAGGAAGACCGCCAGGGCCAACAGGTAGGAGTTGGTGATCCACTGCAGTTCGGTGAACGAGGTGCCAAGGGCGTCGGAGATGGCGGGGTTCGCGACCGAGACGACGGTGCCGTCCAGCCCGACCATGAACAGGCCGAAGCAGACCGCGGCCAGGGACAGGCCCGGGTTGCCCCGGAGTGATCGGCGGCCGGTGGCCGGCCGAGTGGGGGTGGATGTGGACATGGTGGTACTCCAAACGGTGGTGCGGGAGGTGGGATGGTGTGCGTGCGCGCACGACGGACAACGCTCCGACGCGGGATGCCGAAGCGTGCGGGGTGGGACCGGCGGCGGCTAGCCGGGACCGGCGGTCGGGCCGGGGGTGCGAGTGCCGCGGCGCTGCGGAGACAGCACCGGAAGCAGCCACTCACGGACGATGCTCGCCAGTTCGTCTGCCGAGACCACATCATTGCGGGCGAGTGCTCGATCCACGATCGCGGAGAGGATCATGCGGGCGGCGAGAAAGGTGTCAGCCTGGTCGTCGATCCGGCCGGTCTGCTTGAGCAGGTCGAGGGCTGCGCTGACGGCCAGGTGCAGCGGTTCCGCGAGGTGCTCGGCCACCGCCGTCATGACAGCGGGGTCGGACCGGCCGGCGGCATCCAGAGCGAGCACGAGCTGACCGAAGCGCCCCACGGTGATGCTCCGCACAGCGGCGGTGATCGCCGTCAGCGCTTCGGCAAGGGTGTGTGAGGCGTCGAGGACCGGAATGTCGATGGGGCCGAGTTTGGCCGCGACGGCCACGACCAGGGCGGTCTTGGTGGGCCAGCGCTTGTAGATGGTGGCCTTGGAGGAGTGCGCCCGCGCCGCGACGGCATCGATCGTCATCGCCGAGAACCCGACCTCGGCGAGGAGGTCGGTCGTGGCCTGCAGAACGGCATCCGCCCGCTCGGCACTGCGCCTACTCATCTCCCCGACCACATGTGTACTCTAACGTACACTTGTGCCGGTTCGTAAGCCCGGCTCTTTCGCCGGCGGATGCGCTCCCCTACGCTCGACTCATGCCTAACCTCGATGTTCCGGGCGCACGCCTCTACTACGAAAGCGACGGACACGCCTCCAAACCGGCGCTGCTGCTGATCCACGCGGGGATCGCGAACCTGCGCATGTGGGACCCGCAGATCGACGCGCTGGCCGCAGAGCACTTCGTCATCCGCTTCGACACCCGCGGCTTCGGCCAGACCAGTACCGAGGACGTCGAGTTCTCCAACCGGGCGGATGCCCTGGCCGTGCTCGACCACCTCGGCGTGGCCCGCGCGACGCTGATCGGGTGCTCCCGCGGCGGCACCATCGCCATCGATCTTGCGGTGGAGAGCCCTGACCGGGTGGCCGGGCTGATCGTGATCGGGGCGGGCCCGAGCGGGTTCCCCGACACCGAGCTGACCGAGGTGGAGGATGCCCGGTTCGACGAGATCGACCAGGCCTTCGCCGCCCAGGATTGGCACCGGCTGGCTCGCCTCGAGGCCGCGATCTGGGATTTCGGCCCGTTGCGCCGCGAGGAGGACCTCGACCCCGAATTCGTCTCCACCGCCTACGCGCTCAACCGGGTGAACGTCATCCACGCGGAGGAGCGCCCGGTGTCGCTGCCGCTCGAACCTCCCGCGTTCGACAGGGTCGTCGACATCGAGGTGCCCGCCCTGGTGACGGTGGGCGAGTACGACATGTCCGAGGTGCTCGCGGCGTACGAGTACCTGGTGACGACGCTGCCCCAGGCCAGTGGATGCGTGTTCCGCGACACCGCGCACCTGCCGAACGTGGAACAAGCGGCCGATGTGCAGCGGGTGCTGCTCGACTGGCTCACCGAAAACGCCCTTTAACGGCCGCGAAAGCGGCCACGTGGTTGCTTCGAGAGGCTCGAGGCAACCACACGACCGCTTTCGCGGGATGGTGCGGTGCGGAACTAGACGCTCGCGGCGGCTCGGGGCGAGCCAGTGACGGCGGGGGCGGCATCCAGCGGCCGGTTGTCGGCCAGCACCTTCTGGTAGGCGGGCAGCTCCACGAACAGCTCGTCCTTCAGCGGGTTGCGCTTGGTGCGCACGATGACGCGCACCTGGTAGACGACCACGGCGATGTTGGCGGCCAGCGAGATCGCACTGACGATGAACAGGGCGGTGGGGTTGTGCGAGGACTCGACGGCGAACTTCGAACTGGTCACGAAGGTGGGCACGGCCATCGTGAACATCATCCAGAACGCCAGGGTCTGCGCCCGGTGCTGCAGCCAGGCGCCGCGCTTGATGAAGAACGCGGGGATGGTGCAGGAGATCAGTAGGGCGGCGCCGGCGTAGAAGGAGTGGTCACCGACGGCGTTGTAGACGTAGGCGAAGTTCCACAGGTCGTACGCGATGATCCAGAACCAGAGCATGTCGGGCCAGATCATGTCCTTCTTCTTGCCGCGGCTGATGATGATGCCCGCCCAACCGCAGATGGTGACGAGGTTGAGCAGCCCGGCGATGCCGTTCATGATGTTCCACGGGCCGCCGACCATGAAGACGCCGTCGACCATGCCCTGCATGCCGTAGACCTGGAAGTCACGGATGACCGCTTCGAAGATGTTCAGCGCGAGGATCGCCGCCGGGAACATCAGCCAGTACTTGTTCTTCGCCAGCTTCGGGATGAAGCGGATGGCCATGAAGCCCAGGCAGCCGGCCAGCGCGGAATAGACCTTGACCCAGTGGAACCAGGTGCCGGTGCTGGAGTCGGCGCCCGCGGTGTGGGGCCAGACGAAGATGGTGAGCACCACCGGTAGCCCGATGAACAACACGAGGGCGGCCCACTTGCTGGCCCGGGCGATCTCGTTGGCAAGCATGAGGCCCGCCACCACCGCAACCCACATCAGCGTGGAGTACCAGGGGATTGACTCGTACAGGAACATCTTCGTTTCTCCTTATTCGGTTTTCTTTGTGGGGTGGTGCGTCTTACGGGTGGTGCGTCTTCACGGGGTGGTGTTCGTGGTGCCCATGTCCAGGTGCAGTGTCTGTCGCACGATGGCGACGAGCACCTGGTCGTCGACGTCGGGCGACGAGCGCACGAGGCCGATCAGTCCGTAGACCAGGACGTAGAAGACCTCGCCGACGTGTTCGATGTCAATGTGGTGCGCCCGCGCGTAGGCCTCGACGGTGGTCACCCGCAGGCGCTCGACGATGGCGCGCACGGCGCGGTCCACAAACCGGTTGTACAGTCCGGCGTTCTCGGGGTGGCCGAGGTCTTCACGGAACATGTCCTTGGCGTGCAGGTGGTGGCGGAACAAGACCACGCAGTCCAGCAGCGCCTTGGCCACATTGCCGGGCTCCCGGTCGGCGTCCCAGCGGGAGACGGCGTCGACGAACTCAGTGATGTGGTCCTCGAAGATCAGGTCGATCAGAGCGTCCCGGTCGGGAAAGTAGTGGTAGATCAGGCCCCGCGTGACGCCGACGCGCTTGGCGATCTCGGTGACGGAGACCTTGGCAACGCCCCGTTCGGCGAAGAGCTGCCGGGTCGCGGCGACGATCTCGTCATGGCGCTCGTCGGGCTGCTTGCTCTGGCGAGGGGAGGCCGTCGGGGTGCTCATGCTTGAACGCTACTCCCGCCGTTGACACAGCGTCAATGACACCGCGTCAATCGCCCCGAACTGGGGAGTGCGCCGCTAGGGGACTCTCCGTCCCGCCGTCGAACCACTAGCCTGTGGAAGCCGCACCATTCATCAGGGGGATTGATGTCATCGAGCAGCGCCATTCGCGACTTCGCGCAGTACGTCGGGCGATTCCGCTGGCCGCTCAGCGCGGCCGAACTCACCGACACCACCCGCTGCCCGGCCTGCGCGGCCACGCTGCCGGCGCCGGTCTGCCCGTCCTGCGGGCTCGACCTGCGTCATCCGGCCGCCCGTGAGCTGCTCACTGCGTCGACGGATGCCGCCACCGCCCTCGACAGGCGGGTGCAGCTGATCGGTCAGATCCGCTTCGAAGTTGCTGAGGCGGAGGCGGCCAGGGCCGTTGCGGCAGAGCAGCTGTTGGCGGTGCAGCTGGTGGCCGCACGGGCCGACGAGGCCGAGCGCCAGGCCCAGGCACAGGCGCAGGCGCAGGCACAGGCACAGGCCCAGGCACAGGCACAGGCTCAGGCTCAGGCGCAGGCGCAGGCACAAGCCCAGCGCGCCGCCGAGGCTGCGCGTGCCGCACAGGCCGCCGCGCCGGCCCTCGCACAGGCATCCGCCGCCACCCAGGCCGGCGCGCAGACCCCGGTCAGCGTCGCCGCCGCGGCCCCGGCCTCGCCCACCGTCGCCGCGCCCGCAGAACCCGCCCCGTCCGCCCAGCCCGTTCCCCCGTTCGCCCTGCCCGGTGTTTCTCCGGCGGCTCGCCCGGCCGCCCACACGCCGCCGACCCCGCCGAGCACCCCCGCACCGGCGATGCCGACGGGGCCGACCCCGCACAAGCGCTCGAGCGTGCAGGTCGTGCTGCTGCTCGTGGGTGTCACCCTCGTGTCGGTCGCGGCGATCGTCTTCCTCACCGTGGCCTTCGTCGTCGCCGGCCTGGCCGTACGCTCGGCCATCGTGGGGCTCTTCACCGTGGCCATGCTGATCACGGCGGGGCTGCTGCGGCGCAAGGGTCTGGTCAGCACGGCAGAGGGCATCGGCGCCCTCGCCGTGGTGCTGGTGCTCCTGGACGCCTGGGCGTTGCGGGAGAACGACCTGTTCGGCTTCGGCACCGTCGACGGCCTCCTCTATTGGGGCGTGACGCTGACGGTGTGCACCGCGCTGTTCCTGCTCTGGCACGCGGTGTCGTCGTTGCGGGTGGCCAGCGTGGCCGGTTTCGCCGCGGCCGCACCGGCTGTGGGTCTTCTCGCGGCCGGGTTGGCCGCGGATGCCGAGCCGGTCACCCGGGTGTTCCTGGCCGCGCTGGGCGTCGCAGCCGGCGCGCTCCTGCACCGGTTCACCCGGCCGGGAACGGCCTCGTTCTGGCCCGCCGTGGACCGCACGGCCGAGAGGATCGCCCTGCTCGCGCTGGCCGCCCTCGCCCTGGCCACCGCCACGCTGACCGCCGGATTCGTGGCTCCCGCCGAGACGGTGATTCCCCTGCTCACCTTCGGCGCCGTCGCCGCGGGCGCTCTCGCTCACGCCGTCGTCGCGTTGACCGGGCGCACACCGGGTGCCCTCTACCGGTCTTTCGCCTACGCATCCGCCAGCCTGGCCACGCTGGCGGTGGTGTTCGGCATCGAGGTGTTCGTCTGGCGCACCGACGACAACACCCTGCTCGTGACCCTGCCGTTGCCGGCCATCGCCACTCTCGCTCTGGGCCTCGAACTCGCCTGGCGGCGCCGGGCGACCGGCCCCGCCCGCATCGCCCTGCTCACCGCCGCGCTCACCGCCGCGTCGTTCGTGGCCGCGATCGGTGCGGTTGCGTTGGCCACAGCCGCCGCGCCGCTGGCCTCCACCCTGCTCTCGACGTTCACGACGTCGGGCGATCCGCTCGTCTCGGTGAACGAGATGAGCGTCTGGGCGCTGGCCACGCTGACCGGCGTCGCCGTGCTGATGGCCGGGTTCTGGCGGGCCGGTGCGGTGCTCGCCCCACGCCTGCGGATACTCGCCTGGTTCGGTTTGGTCATGGTATTGCTGGCCGTGCCGTTCACCGAGGCGCTCTGGCTGGTGCTTCCGCTGTATCTGCTGCTGGGCGCCGCCGCCCTCACCGTGCTCCTGCTCGCCCGCGCCGGGCGTCTGACACTGGGCGGCTACCGGCCGATTGTCGTGACACTCTTCATCGCCAGCGAGGCGCTCGGTTACACCGTGAGCTGGGCCAGTAGCGCCAGTTGGTGGCTCGGCACGCTGTCGGCGGTGCTGACAGTGTTCGTCGCCCGGCTGCTGTTGAACCGCGAGTCTCAGGCCGGCGGCCGCGGTGCTCTGCTGTCCGGAGCGATCGCGCTCACCCTCGTCGGCGCCGCCGCCGCTCCGGAAGCGCTCACCCTGGCCGCGCCGCCCACTCCGGCCGTGCTCTGGCTGCTGGTGGCCCTCGCCGTGGCGTCGGCCACCGGTCTGCTCCAGCTGTTCCTGGCCCAGGGCCGGATCGGCGGATTCACCGCCGTAGAACGCCGAGCAGGATTCTGGACCCTGTTCGCCCCGACTCTGTTGGGCGTCCTACTGCCCACCGGGCGCATCATCGACGGCCTGAGCGGTGCCGACCGGGCGACGATGCCGCCTGCCGTCCCTGTCGCCGGCATCCTGGCCGCCGCGCTGATCGCGGCCGCGATGCTGCTCTGGACCCTGACCCGCGGCGGCGGCCTGCGCTGGGAGCGGTTCACCGCCGCGCTGCTCGTGGCCCCCGCCGTGCTCGCACTCACGGTGAACCTCATCTCCCTCACCGAGGCGCCCGGCACGGTGTCGGTGCTCGCCGCGCCGATCGCCGCTCTGCTCACGGTGGCACTGGCCCTGGTCCTCCGCACTCTCGCACGCACCATCGGCGGCACCACCGGCAGCCGGGCGCGTTCGTCGGCCGGCCTGGAGATCGGCGCCGCCGTGGTGCTCACCTCCGTCTTCCTGCGGCCCGGACTCGCCGAGCTGGGCTGGCTGGTGCTGCTGCTCACCGCGGTGGTCCTGCTGCTCACCGCGATCGACGCCGACGGTCTCTTCGCCTCTGCCTCCTGGCGCCGCCATGTCGGCTGGCTCTCGCTCGTCGCGGCCACCGCCGGGCTCTGGTGGGGCCTGGCCCGCGCCGGCACCACCCCGGTGGAGGCCTACGTGCTCCCCCTGGCCGGACTGCTGTTGCTGCTGGCCGCGTTGCTCTGGCGTTACGGTCGCATCGACCGCGCCGTCACCGCCAGCCGGGGCGCCGCGCTGCTCACCCTGGCCGGGCTCTCGGTGGCCCTGCTGCCCCTGGCCCTCAGCATGCAGACCGGGTCGCCGGTGCGTCCGGTCATCGTCGGCGCGGCATCCGCGGTGCTGCTCATCGGCGCCACGCTCGTGCGCTGGGCGCCGCCGCGCTCGGCCTACCTGGCCGCGACCGCGCTGGCCGGTGCTCTCGGGCTGCTCAGCACCGGCATCGCCCGCTCGTTGCGCCTGCTCGACACCGCGGGCGCCACGGGACCGCTGCTCGAGGCGTGGCTGCTGCCCACCGTGGTCATCACGGCCACCGCGGCGTTCCTGCTGGTGCGCCACCCGGATGCCCGCACCCGCCTGGCCAGGGACCGCGCCTCCGTCGTGCTCCTGGTCGTGGCCCTCGGCGCCCTCACCGTGCTGGAAACGGCCTCGTTCGACACCTCGGCTCTGGCGGCCGGCCGCGCGATCGCCCTCGTGGGCGTTCTGGCCGTCGGGCATGTGCTGGCGCTCTGGCGGCCGCAGGTGCCACTGGGCACCATCGCGGCGTGGACCTGTGCCGCCCTGGCCGGCTTCGCTGCCGGCGCCGCGCTCGTCGCCGGCACTGTGGAGCCATTCGAGCTCGTGACGGTGCCCGTCGGACTCGCTCTGGTGGCCGGTCAGCTCGTTACGGCCCGCCTCCGGGCCACGGATGGCGCCCGGCCCACCGGAGCGTGGGCCTGGACCGGCGCCGGACTAGCGCTGGCGCTGCTGCCCAGCGCCGTCGTGGCGGCCACACCCGGCGCCACGACCCTCGGTACCGCCGGCCTCACCGACGACGCCGTGCGCCAACTGGTCACCCTGACCCTCGGCGGCCTGCTCGCCATCGCGGGCGCCGTACTACTGGGCCGCCCCCGGTGGAGCCTGCTCGCCTGGCCCGGCCTGCTCGTGGGAACCGCGGCCGTCGTGGTCACGGCGACCGGGCGCATCCTGGCGCTGGTGACGGTGCCGGCGGCCGGCGCCGACTGGCGCCTCGAGGCGTGGCTGCTGCCCGCGGCGCTGCTGCTGGTGGTCACCGGCGGCATCATCATCCGGCACACGCCGTTCATCGTCTCCGTTGCGACGGCTCCGACGGCGACCCATACCCGCACCGTGCGCCGGAGCTTCGGCTACGGCCTCGTCGGCCTGGCACTGCTCGGCATCCTCGGCGCGGAAACTGCGGCACTGCCGTTCGGTCCGTGCGCCGAGGGACGCGTGATCGCCTTGGTCGCTCTGTTCGCCGTGCTGCACGTGGCCCTTCACTGGTTCGATCGCAGCCCCGCGGGCACCGTGCTCGCCTGGTTCAGCTGGGCCGCAGGCCTGGTCGCGCTCCTGGCCGGCCTCGGGTTCGGCCTGCCCGCCCCGCTCGAACTCACCACCGGTCCGCTGGGGCTCTCCCTGATTCTCGGGCAGCTCCTGGCCGCCGGGCTTCTCGGTCCGGCGCGGAACCCGGCGTCCCTGCGGGAGTCTGCCGCCGGCCCGGTTCTGCAGGCCTGGCTGGCCGTGGGGCTGGGTCTGGTACTGCTGCCCAGTGCGGTCGAGGGTGCCCAGGGCGCCCTGCTGCGACCGGTACTGGTGCTCACCGTCGGCGGCATCCTCACGGTCGGCGGAGCCTTGCTGATCAGCCGGCCGCGCTGGCGGGTTGTGGCCTGGCCCGGCGTCCTGGTCGGTGCCGTGGCCGTCGCCGTCGCCGCGTCGGGACGCATCCGGCCGCTGCTCGGCTCGCCGGCCGGCCCGGACGGGCGGCTCGAGGCCTGGCTCCTGCCGGCCGCCCTGCTGCTGATCGGCGCGGGCTACGTCATCATCGCCAGATCCCCGGCGCTGGTACGGCCGGTTCACGCGGATGCTGCCGCGATGGATGCCGCTGTCACGGTGACCGTGGACCCGGCCGGTCCGCGCCGTCTGCTCGGCTACGGCCTCGTCATCGTCGCCCTCACCGGCATCCTCGGGACCGAAACCGCCGCGTTGCCCTATACGGCCTTCGCCGCGGGCCGGGTGATCGCCCTGATCGCGCTGTTCGCCGTGCTGCAGGTCGCCGTGCGCTGGTTCGACCGCAGCCGCGCGGGCGTCCTGCTGGCCTGGCTGCTCGTGGCCGCCGGCTTCCTGGTGCTGGTCGCCGGTCTCGGCCGGGACCTGCTCGACCCCGTCGAGGTGGGCACCGTGCCGCTGGGGATCGCCCTGGTCGTCGGTCAGCTGATCTCGGCGCGGGTCATCGGCCGGGCGCGGGGTACCGCGTTCCCGGTCCCCTCGGCCCGTCTGGTGCAGTCCGGTCTCGTCGTGGGCCTGGCGGCGCTAGTGCTGCCCAGCGCTCTCCTCGGCGCTGAAGGCACCCCGGTGCGTGCGGTGCTCAGCCTGGCGATCGGCGGTGCCCTGGCCGTCCTGGGCGCCCTGCAGACAACCCATCCACGCTGGACCCTGCTCGCCTGGCCGGCCTGCCTGGTGGGCACCCTCACCGTCCTGACCGCCGCCGGCCTGCGGATCCTCACCCTGCCCGGAGCCCCGGCCGGACCGAGCGGCGAGCTGGAGGCCTGGCTGCTGCCGGCCGCCGCCCTCCTGATGGCCACCGGAACCTGCCTGGTCTGGGTTGCCCGCAGCACCGATTCCGCCGACGCCACCAGCCTGCCGCTTCGCAGTGGGTATGGCCTCGTCGTCGCGGCCATGCTCGGCACCGTGCTCGCCGAAGTGGTCGCCCTGGGCTACCCACCGCTGGCAACGGTGCGGGTGGCGTTGGTGGTCTGGGTCTTCGCGGCGGTGTTCCTGGCCGCGTTCTGGGGCGACCGTAGCCCGCTGGGCCGGCTCATCGCCGGGGCGGCCCTCGCGGGTGCCGCCGGGATGCTCGTGGCCGGCCTGTTCCACGACGTGCCGGACCCCGTCGAGATCGTCACCGTGCCGCTGGCGCTGGCGCTCGTGGCGGCCGGGCTGGTGCACCTGCGGCGGGTGCCCGCTGCGGGCAGTTGGCCCGCGCTCGCCCCCGGCCTGCTCCTCCTGCTGGTGCCGTCGCTGCTGCTCGACCTGAGCGTCAGCCCGGTCTGGCGCGTGGTGGGCCTCGGCGTGGTCGCCATCGCGGTGCTGCTGCTCGGCACCGCGCGGCGGTTGCAGGCTCCGTTCGTGCTCGGCGCCACGGTGCTGTTGCTGCACGCGCTCGCCCAGCTCTGGCCGTGGATCGCCCTGCTCTACGTCTCGGTGCAGTGGTGGCTCTGGCTCGGTATCGGCGGCGTGTTGCTGATCGTGCTCGCCGCGCGGTACGAGCAGCGCATCCAGAACTTCAAGACGGCGGCGCTGAAGATCTCCGCGCTGCGCTAACCGCTCCCCACAGCGCCCCGCGCCCAGCCCGTCACAACGGGTGCGGGGCGCGGGGTGCACAACTCCTGCGGGATGACCGGCGCCGCGCATCGTGGAAGCATGGGGAGGTGCCCGAATCCAGCGCCCCCGAGTTCCTCAGCACGACCCGCCTGCGACTGGCACCTCTCGCCGCGGCCGATGTGGCCGAGGTGCACGCCATCTACGCCGACCCGGGAACCTGGCTGCACCTGCCGACCGGCCGCCACACGGCCCTCGCACAGGCCGAGCGGATGGTCGACGAGAGCGAGCAGAGCTGGGCCGCATCCGGTTTGGGGCGCTGGGCGATTCGGTTGCGGCACGACCTGCCCGGCACTGCACGGTCCGGCACAGCACTGCCCGGCACCACCCTGGCGGCGGGAATGCTCATCGGGGTGGCCTCGGCAACGCTGATGGACTGCGGGGCGCACAACTTCGGCTACCGGCTGACCCCGGCAAGCTGGGGAATCGGACTGGCCACCGAGGCCGCCACGGTGGCCCTCGCCGCGGCGCAGGCCTCGGCGTATCCGGTGACCGCCCGCGTTCTGGCCGGGAACCCCGCCTCGGTGCGGGTGCTCGAGCGCATCGGGCTCACCCTGGTGTGGCGCGGGCAGGGGGTGGCCGGCACGGCGTCCGACCAGCCCGCCACCGCGGCGCTCGAACGGCTCGTCTTCGCGGACCGGCCCCTCAAGCCCGATCTGCTGGCCGCGATCATCAATCTCGGCTGACCTGCCGTCCGCGCCTGCGGTACAGGCGGAGATCTTCCGGCCGTGTCGGCGTGTCGTGGCCGCCGGCCCGGCGAGTCCCGAAATTCTCCGCCTTTAGGTAGTCGCTCGGCCGCGCCGGAACCCGCTCAGGGCTGTTCGCCGAGCTCGGTGACCTGTTGGCGGTACTGCTCGGCCGTGAGCTCGCCGCGTGCGTAGCGCTCGTCGAGGATCCGTCGGGCATTGCTCCTACGCGGGCCCATCGGGCCGGGCGAGTCGTCGCGGAACACCCGCACGGTCCACACAATGAGCAACACGACCGCGCCCAGCGATAGCAACCCGTAGAGCCAGAGCCAGGCCGGGTTCATTCCGTATCCCCACATCATCCAGGTTCCTTTCCTGACGAGCACAAGTGATCGTGCCCCCCACGGTAGTCTCATTGCCCTTGCCTGGTACCCCTAGGGGGTATAGCGTAAGGGTATGCCTTCCCACCCGGATCACCACATCGACCAGCCCACCGACGGCGCCTCTCCGGCGGATCAGGCCGCGATGAATCACGCCGACACGGACCACGAATCGATGGACCACACCTCGATGGACCATGGGGCCATGGGACATGCCGGGCACGGCGATCACGTCGCCCGATTCCGCCAACTGTTCTGGCTGATGCTGGTGCTTGCCGTTCCCGTCGTGGTCTTCAGCGGCATGTTTTCCATGCTCCTGGGCTATGAGTTGCCCCACGCCGCCTGGGTCGCCTGGGTCTCGCCGCTGCTGGGCACGGTGATGTACGTCTGGGGCGGCCGCCCGTTCCTCACCGGCGCGGTGGCCGAGCTCAGGCAACGCTCTCCCGGCATGATGCTGCTCATCGCACTGGCGATCACCGTGGCGTTCCTCTCCTCCTGGGGCGCGAGCCTGGGCATCCTGGCCATGGAGCTCGATTTCTGGTGGGAACTCGCGCTGCTGATCGTGATCATGCTGCTCGGCCACTGGATCGAGATGCGCTCGCTGGCGCAGTCCTCGTCCGCGCTCGAATCGCTGGCGGCGCTGCTGCCCGACGAGGCCGAGCGGGTGGATGACGGCACCGTCACTCTTGTCGCTCCCGCCGACCTCGAGGTGGGCGACCTGGTCATCGTGCGACCGGGCGCCCGGATCCCCGCCGACGGACAGATCACCGAGGGCACCGCCGATGTGGACGAGTCGATGATCACGGGCGAATCCCGTCCGGTGCGCCGCGGCCCCGGCGCCGCGGTCGTGGCCGGCACCGTCGCCACCGACACGGCCCTGCGGCTGCGGGTGACCGCGGTCGGCGACGACACCGCGCTCGCGGGCATCCGCCGGCTCGTCGCCGAGGCGCAAGCCTCGTCGTCGCGGGCGCAGCGCCTGGCCGATCGGGCGGCCGGCTGGCTGTTCTGGTTCGCGCTCGGTGTCGGTCTGCTCACCGCGATCGCGTGGACCCTGCTCGGCAGCCCGGAGGATGCCGTGATGCGCACCATCACCGTTCTGGTAATCGCCTGCCCGCACGCGTTGGGCCTGGCGATTCCGTTGGTGGTGTCGATCGCGACCGAGCGGGCCGCCCGCGGCGGGGTGCTCGTGACCGACCGGCTCGCCCTGGAGAGCATGCGTACCGTCGACACCGTGCTGTTCGACAAAACCGGCACTCTCACCCGGGGCGAACCCGTGGTCAGTCACGTGCACGCCGCCGCCGGTCACACCGAGGAGGACGTGCTCGCCCTGGCGGCCGCCGTGGAGGCCGACAGCGAGCATCCGCTGGCCACGGCCATCGTCGCCGCGGCCCGCGGCCGATCCGTTCCAGCGGCCACCGGGTTCCGGGCGGCCACCGCCGTGGGGGTGAGCGCCACGGTCGCCGGCCACGAGGTGGCGGTGGGTGGGCCGAGCCTGCTCAGCCGCCATCACGCCGAGCCGCTCGAGCACACCGACGCCTGGGCCGCCGAGGGCGCCATCGTGCTGCACGTGCTGCAAGACGGCCGCGTGATCGGCGCCATCGGCCTCGCCGACGAGGTGCGGCCGGAATCGACGGAGGCCGTCGCCGCCCTGCACGCCCTGGGCATCGCGGTGGTGATGATCACCGGCGACGCCGAGGCCGTGGCGCACAATGTGGCCGCCCAGCTCGGCATCGACAGGGTCTTCGCCGGCGTGCACCCCGACCGAAAGGCCGCCGCCGTGGTGCAGCTGCAACAGGAAGGTCACCGGGTGGCCATGGTGGGCGACGGGGTCAACGACGCCCCGGCTCTGGCTCAGGCCGACGTGGGCATCGCCATCGGCGCCGGCACGGATGTCGCGATCGCCTCCGCCGGCGTCATCCTGGCCAGCGACGACCCCCGATCGGTGCTCTCGGTGATCGAGCTCTCCCGCGCCAGCTACCGCAAGATGACGCAGAACCTGTGGTGGGCCGCCGGCTACAACCTGCTCGCGGTGCCGCTGGCCGCCGGAGTCCTCGCCCCGATCGGCTTTGTGCTGCCGATGGAAGTGGGTGCGCTGCTGATGTCGGCCTCGACGGTGGTGGTGGCCGTGAACGCGCAGCTGCTTCGCCGCCTCGACCTGCGGCCCGAGGTGAGCACAGCCCGGGTGCTCGGCGCCCGCCACCCCGACGCCACGCCGAGACCGGTGTCCTGATGCGGGCGCCTCCGGCAGCACCCCGGAATCAGGAACCGCCAGCCCTGGCCCGCCCCGTCAGCCGGCGCACCGTTCTGGCCCTGGGCGGGCTGGGCGTCATTGCCGTGGCGGGCGGAGCGGCCGCGCTCTGGGCGACCTGGCCGTCGGGCACAGCCGGGTTCGTCGGCGGTGACGACCTGCACCAGCCCGACGAGCTGACGAGCAGCGGCGGGCTGCTCGATGTCACCCTCTCCGCCACACCGGCCACGACCGTGATCGGCGGGCGCAGCGCGAGGGTGCTCGGTTACAACGGCGGCCTGCCCGGCCCCACGCTGCGGCTCGTTCCCGGCGACCGGCTGCGGGTCACGCTGGTCAACGGCCTGGCCGGCCCGACCAACCTGCACGTGCACGGCCTGCACGTGTCGCCGGAGGGAAACGGCGACAACATGGCCGTCATGGTCAAGACCGGTGAGTCCTTCCACTACGAGTACCGGCTGCCGGCCGACCACCCGCCCGGCGTGTACTGGTACCACCCGCACCACCATGGCACCGTCGCCGACCAGGTCTTCGGCGGCCTGTACGGCACCATCGTCATCGACGACCCGGTGCCCATCGGGAGCAGCCGGGAACGGGTCCTGGTGATCTCGGACGTCACGCTCGACGGCGTCGGTGCGGTCGCGGACGCATCCGCCGCGGACCGGATGCAGGGCCGGGAGGGCGAGCTTGTGCTGGTCAACGGTCAATTGGCGCCTGTCCTGGCGCTTCGAACCGGCGAGCGCGAGAGGTGGCGGATCGTGAACGCCTGCGTCTCCAGATACCTCCGACTGCGCCTCGACGGTCAACGGTTGCAGCTGCTCGGCATCGACTCCGGTCGCCTCGAAAGACCGGCGGAGGTGGACGAGATCCTGCTCGCGCCGGGCAATCGGGCCGATGTCCTCGTCACCGCGGTGCAGGGCGGAACCGAGTTGCGCACCCTGGCCTACGACCGGGGCACCGCGACCTCCGGCGGCATGATGGGCGGCTCCGGTCAGGCCGCGACGGGCACCGAGGTCGCCCTCGCGACTGTCACGGTGACCGGGGACCCGGTGGCGGCGCCGGGGGCCGTGCCACGCCAGCCGGCACCGCTCGACCTGCGCGGTGCGACCGTGACGGCTCGGCGCGAACTCAGCTTCGACATGGGAATGGGTATGGGCGGCGGCTCGATGATGACTTTCACCATCAACGGGCAGGAGTTCGACCCGGAGCGCCTCGACACGACAGTGCTGGCCGGCAGCGTGGAGGAGTGGACGCTGCGCAACACGAGCGAGATGGACCATCCGGTGCACCTGCACGTGTGGCCGATGCAGATCGTCGATCGGGGCGGCACCGCCGAGGCTGCAGTCGTGTGGCGCGATGTGGTGAACGTGCCGGCCCGCGGGCAGACCACAGTGCGCATCAGTTTCGCCGACTTCGCCGGACGCACCGTCTACCACTGCCACATCCTCGACCACGAGGACGCCGGGATGATGGGGACGATCCTGGTGCGGTAAGCGGGTCCATCAGGCGCGAACCCTCGCCGACGATTCGGGCGCTGTCGGAACGATTGACCCGTTGGTCAGAGAACACGACTAGCCTCCATGGATGGCCGAAACACGAACACCCGCCGCGCCCCGCGCTGTGGAGCTCTACTGTCCCACCGCTGACGACTGGGCAGGCCTGCGCGATATCCGTCTCCGGTCCATCGCGAACTTCCCGTTGGGCTTCTTCGAATCATTCGCCGCCGTCCTCGCGCTCACCGAAACTGACTGGCGTCAGCGCGGCGCCCGGAACACCGAACCCACCAGCTTCCAGGTTGTCGCACGCACCCCCGGCGAACAGTGGGTCGGCACGATGGCCGCCTTTGTGTCCTCCGGTCCGCCGAGCTACCGGCCGGGCGAGCCGCCGATCGGCGGCCCGGTTCGCGCCAACCTGGTGGGCGTCTGGGTCGACCCCTCCTATCGCGGCCGCACCGGAGTGGCCACGCGACTGCTCGGCGCCGTCCGCACCTGGGTCGCCGACGAGCAGCACCTCGACCGGATCTACCTGCACGTTCACGAGAGCAATCACCGCGCCATCCGCTTCTACGAGAAGAACGGCGCCCGCCCCACCGGCGACTACATCACGGACCCGCACCGCACCTCGGAGCGGCACCTGGAAATGGTCCTGGCCGCGCAGGGCTGAGATGGACCTGCTCCTCGAATTCTGGACCCGCGTCTCGGCCACGAACGCTCCCCTGCCGGCTTTGACGGTGTGGGTGACCATCGCCGCGGCCGCCCTGCTCGTGCTGGTGCCGCCGGCCTGGAAACTGACCCGGCACGGCATCACGATCGTGCACGAGGGCGGCCACGGGCTCGTCGCGGCTCTCGGCGGCCGCCGGCTGCAGGGCATCCGGCTGCACTCCGACACCTCCGGCCTCACCGTGAGCCGCGGCAAGCCGCGCGGGCCCGGCATGGTCTTCACCCTGCTCGCCGGGTACACGGCGCCGGCCCTGCTCGGGCTCGGGGCGGCGTGGATGCTCAGCCGCAGCCATGACATCGGCCTGCTCTGGGCGCTGCTTGCGGCGCTGGCGCTGCTGCTGGTGCAGATCCGCAACTGGTTCGGGCTGTGGTCGGTGGCGGTCACCGCGGCGGTGGTCTTCGCGGTCACCTGGTTCGGCTCGCCCACCGTGCAGAGCATCTTCGCCGTGCTGGTCACCGCGTTCCTGCTGCTCGGCGCCCTGCGCACCGTCGTCGAGCTGCAGGTCACCCGGTCGCGCCGCGGCGGCACCGCCTCGGACGCCGACCAGCTGGCCCGGCTCAGCCACCTGCCCGGCCTGTTCTGGGTGCTGGTGTTCTTCGCCGTGGCCGGCGCCTGCCTCGTCGGTGCGGCGAGACTGCTCGGCCTGGTCTAGCCGCAACGTCTCGACTTGCCGCAAAACGCCCCCTCAGACGCCCGGAGGGGGCACTGTGCGGCAACTCACGAACGGGCACTCCCGGCCGCGCGCGTGCGCCCCTAGAAGACGCTGGTGCCGAGCAGGGTGCCGACCAGCCAGGTGACGAAGAGTGCCGCGGCACCGCCGGTGACCACGCGCACGGTGGCGCGGGCGAGGCGACTGCCGCCGAGTCGGGCGCCGAGCGCGCCGGTGAGGGCCAGGGCCACCAGCACGGCGAGGAACGTCACCGGGACCCGGACGTTCTCCGGCGGCAGCAGGATCGCCAGCAACGGCAGGATCGCTCCGAGCGTGAAGGCCAGGGCCGAGGCGGCGGCGGCGTGCCAGGCGCTGGCCACATCCTCTTCGACGATGTTGAGTTCGAGCGAGAGGTGCGCCTTGAGGGCATCCTTCTCGGTGAGCTCGAGCGCCACCTGGCGGGCGGTGGCCGGGGCCAGCCCGCGCTCCTCGTAAAGGGTGGTGAGCACGTCGAGTTCGCCGGCCGGGTCGTCGCGCAGCTCGCGCTTCTGCTTCTCGATCATGGCGCGCTGGCTGTCACTCTGGCTGCTCACCGAGACGTATTCGCCCAGCGCCATCGAGATGGCCCCGCCGACGAGCCCTGCCGCGCCGGCCGCCACGATGGCCGGCGTGGAGGCGCCGGCACCGGCGACGCCGACCACGATCGCGGCCACGGACACGATGCCGTCGTTGGCGCCGAGCACGCCGGCGCGCAGCCAGTTGAGCCGGGTGGCCAGGCTGCCGCCCAGCGAAGCGCCCTCTGTTTGGGCGCGCGGTGCGGCATCCGGGGCGGCGTGAAAGGGCCTGAACAGCGGGGGCGAGAGGATGGCCATAGAGTCACCATAGGCACCCCCCGCCGACTCCGCCAGCCTGGAAAGCCTTGCCTAATCCCCCTGATCAGAGGATGGAAAGGCTAACCTAATCGGCGGCAGTGCCCAGCTGTGGTCTGCGGCTGCCGCCTAGAACGGCACCCCGCACACGAGCGCGGCATTGGCGAACGCGGTGGCTTCCCCGGTGCGCACGAACACCCGCGCAGACGCCGAGAGCACCTTGAGGTCACCGTGTCCGATGTACTCGATGTCGGTGAAGCGCCCGCTCAGCCAGTCCCCGGCCTCCGTGCCCTGTGCCTCCGACGCGGCCACGCAACGCTCGACGACGAGTTCGCCCAGCAGCGCGTCGAGAACCTGCTCGAAGCGCGGCACGCCGTGCACCAGGGCAAGGTCGATCACCGGCACGCCGGCGGGTGCGGGCATGCCGCAGTCCGCGACGAGGACGATGTCACCGTGACCCAGGCGGCTGAGGGCCGCGTTCAGGTCGGCGTTCAGGATGCCGGCGCGTTTCACGGGTGTGCCTCGTTCTTCTCGGTGGCGGAGTCGACCGCCGAATCGGCGGCTGCATCGGGACGGACCTCGGGAAGGCTGTCGCCCTCGTGCGGATAGGACGGCTGCGTTCCCCGGGACTGCACTGCGAACGCCCCCACCCGCACGGCCAGCCGGGCCGCCTCGCGCAGGGTGTCGCCGGCGGCGAGCCGGGCGCTCACAGCGCCCACGAAGGCGTCGCCAGCGCCGGAGCTGTCGACCGCCTCCACGACGGGGGACGCCACCGTTTCGGTGCCCTCGGCGTCGGAGACGATCGCGCCGAGCGCACCGCGGGTGAGCACAACAGAGGCCACCCCCCACTCGCGCAGCCGGGCCACCGCCGCGGCGTCCGTCGCGGGCGGCGCTGTGCCGGGCGTGAGCTGCGCCAGGAGCAGCGCGGCCTCGTGTTCGTTCACGATCAGGGGGTCGGCGGCCGCGACCGTGGCGGGGTCGAGCTCGATCACCGGGGCCAGGTTGAGCACCAGGCGCCCGCGGGTCAGCCGGGCGGCGGCGGCGCTTCCTGCTGCGGGGATCTCGCCCTGCAGCACCACCACGGCGGCCCCGGCGATGAGGCCGGCGCTCTGGCCGACGACACCGGCATCCACCGCGGCGTTGGCCCCGGGGATGACGACGATGGTGTTCTCACCGTCGGCGGCCACCGTGATCAGGGCCAGGCCGGTGGGCCCGTCCACGGCCCGCACGCTGGACAGGTCGACCTGCGCGGATTCGAGGATGGCCGTGGCCGAGGAGGCCAGGGCGTCCAGGCCGACCGCGCCGACCATGCTCACCCGGGCGCCGAGCTGGGCCGCGGCGACGGCCTGGTTGGCGCCCTTACCGCCGGGCAGAACGGTGATCGAGGTGCCGATCAGAGTCTCGCCCGGCAGCGGATGACGCGCGACGGTGGTGACCTGGTCGGCGTTGATCGAGCCGACCACGACAACCCCGGTCAGGGTCGCCGCGGAGTCTGGGTGCGGGGTTGGCGGGGTCACTTGGAGAAGTCGCCCACGTTCGTCTTCGTGACGGCAACGACGTCGACGGGGACTGTCGCTTCGATATCCTCACCGTTGATGGCCTTGACGGCCAGTTCGATGGCGAGCTTGCCGAGTTCGGCGGGCTGCTGGGCGACGGTGGCGTAGAGCGAGCCGTCCGAGATGGCGGTCAGGCCATCCGCGGTGCCGTCGAAGCCCACAACGGACACCTCGGAGCCGGCGCGAGCGCCGAGAGCCTGGATGGCGCCGAGGGCCATCTCGTCGTTTTCGGCGAAGATGCCGGTGACACCGGGGTTGGCCTGCAGCAGGTTGGTGGTGACGTCGAGTGCGGAGGCCCGGTCGAAGTTCGCGGTCTGCTCGGCGACGACGGTGATGTCGGGGTAGGCGGCGATGCCCTCGTCGAAGCCGGCGCCGCGGTCGCGGCTGGCGGAGGTGCCCGATACGCCCTGCAGGGAGATGACGGTGCCCTTCTCCCCCATGGCCGCGGCGAGCTCGTCGGCGGCCTGCTTGCCGCCGGCGACGTTGTCACTGGCGACCAGGGAAGTCAGGTCGGCGTCGTTGACCGTGCGGTCGACGCCGATGACCGGGATGTCGGCGGCGATCAGCGCGTTCACCGAGGCGCTGGCGGCGTCGGAGTCGACCGGGTTGACGATGACGGCCTTGGTGCTTCCGGCGGTGGCCGTGGCCAGCTGGTTGGCCTGGGTGGCGGAGTCGTTCTGGGCGTCGACGATGTAGAGGTCGACGCCGGCCTCGTCGGCGGCGGCCTGGGCGCCGTCGCGCAGCTCGACGAAGAACGGGTTGTTCAGGGTGGAGATCGCGAGCACGATCTTCGGCCCGCTGGCCTCGTCGCCGCCGCCGCGGCCGCAGGCGGTGGTGCCGGCGAGGATCAGTGCTGCCGTGGCGGTGACGGCGGCGATACGGCGAAAGGAGGATGACTTCATTGTGTTTCCTTTGTTGTGGTGGGTCGGTGTGAGGTAAGTAGGGAAAAGGCTCAGCTGTTACGGGTCTTGCGGCGCAGCACGTCGGCGCCCACCGCGAGGGCGATGACCAGCCCGATGACCACCTGCTGCCAGAACGACGACACGTTGAGCAGGTTGAGTCCGTTGCGGATGACGACGAGCACCAGGGCGCCGATGAAGGTGCCGGAGATCTTGCCGAGCCCGCCGGAGAGCGACGCTCCGCCGATGACGACGGCGGCGATGGCATCCAGTTCGTAGCCGGCGGCGGCCTGCGGCTGGGCGGAGTCGAGCCGGCCGGCCAGGAGCAGTCCGGCCAGCGCGGCGAAGAGGCCGGCGAGGGCGAAGACCGTGACGATGATGCGCTTCACCGGCAGGCCGGAGAGCCGGGCGGCCTCGGCGTTGCCGCCGACGGCGTACATGGAGCGCCCGAGCACGGTGCGGTTGAGGATGAAGGAGGCCACCAGCGCGGCCAGGACCAGGATCACGATGGGCATCGGCACCGGGCCGATGTTGCCGCCGAGGAACGACACCTCAGGGGCGGTTTTGATCGGCCGGCCGTCGGAGATCACCAGGGTGAGGCCGCGGGCCACGCTGAGCATGGCCAGGGTGGCGATGAAGGAGGGCAGCTTGCCGTAGGCGTTCGCGGCGCCGTTGATGACGCCGGCGAGCAGGCCCACGACGAGACCGCCGACGAGCGCCATCCAGCCGGGCAGGCCGGCGCTGACGAAGAACCAGCCGGAGGCCATGGCCGAGAGGGCCGCGACGGCGCCGACAGACAGGTCGATGCCGCCGGCGACGATGACGAAGGTCATGCCGAAGGCGAGCACCGCCACTGTCGACACCTGGATGCCGATGTTGAGCAGGTTCTGGCCGGTCAGGAAGTCCGGCGTGGCGATGACCAGGGCGATGCAGAGCACCACCAGGCCGACCAGGGCGCCGTTGTTGGCCAGGAAGGTCTTGTAGTCGAAGGAGCGTCGGGTGGGCGCGAGCGTGGTCGTGGACATGGTTTCAGTTCCTTCGGTTTCAGCGCTGCGCGGCGACGTCGCGGGCAGCAAGAGTCATGACGGTGTCTTGGGTGGCATCCGCTGCGCTGAGTTCGCCGGCCAGCCGGCCGTCGCGCATGACGAGGATGCGGTCGCTCATGCCCAGGATCTCGGGCAGTTCGCTGGAAACCATGACGATGGCTCCACCGGCTGCGGTGATCGAGTTCATCAGTTCGTAGATTTCGACCTTGGCGCCCACGTCCACACCGCGGGTCGGTTCGTCCAGCAGCAGCACCGTCGAGGCGGCGATGATCCACCGGCCGAAGACAGCCTTCTGCTGGTTGCCGCCGGAGAGTGAGCGGATCGGCTGGTCGATGGTGTGCATCCGGATGCGCAGCTTCTCGGCCACGGCCTCGGCGCGGCGGCGCTGGCCGGTGAAGTCGGCCAGGCCGAGCTTGGCGCTGGAGGCCAGGGTGGCGTAGCCGAGGTTGTCGTTGACCGAGGCGTCCAGCACCAGGCCCTGGCCCTTGCGGTCTTCGGGCACGTGGCCGATGCCGGCCCGGATGGCCGCCTGGATGTCACCCTTGGGCAGCTGCGCACCGCGTACGGTGACGGAGCCGGTGTCGTATTTGTCGGCGCCGGCGATGGCGCGGATCAGTTCGGTGCGGCCGGCCCCGACGAGCCCCGCGATGCCGAGCACCTCGCCGGCGCGCACGGTGAAGCTGATGTCGTCGAAGTGGCCGGCGCTGGTGAGGTTGGTCACCGTGAGCACCTCGGTGAGCGCGGGAGTCTCGTCGGCGCGGCGCGGGAACTGGTCCTCGATGCTGCGGCCGACCATGAGCTTGACCAGCTCGTCTTCGGGAGTGGAGGCGGGAACCTCGGCGATGAAGTGGCCGTCGCGGATGACGGTGACGGTGTCACCGACCTCGGCGATCTCGTCGAGGTGGTGGCTGATGAAGAGCATGCCGACGCCCCGCTGGCGGAGGTCGGCCATCACGGCGAACAGGGCCTGGGTCTCGTGCCGGGTGAGCGCGGCGGTGGGTTCGTCGAGGATCAGCACACGTGCGTTGATGCTCAGGGCCTTGGCGATCTCCACCAGCTGCTGCCGGGCGATGCCGAGCTGACCGACCGGGGTGTCCACGTCGATCTCGAGGCCGATCAGCGCCAGTGCCGCGCGGGCCTGCCGGCGGAGTTCCTTGCGGTCGACCATGCCGAGCTTGGTGGGCATCCGGCCGAGCATCACGTTCTCGGCCACGCTCATGGTGGCCACGAGGTTGAGTTCCTGGTGGATGGTGGCGATGCCGTGTTCTTCGGCGGCGCGGGTGCTGGGAAGGCTGGTCACGGCGCCGTCGACGAGGATCTGGCCGCCGTCGGGCTGGTAGACGCCGGCGACCATTTTGATCAGGGTGGACTTGCCGGCGCCGTTCTCGCCGAGCAGCACCTGCACCTGGCCGGGGTAGACACTCACGGTCACGTCCTGGATGACGGTGACCTGGCCGAAGGTCTTTGTCACGTTCTGTAAGGTGATCAGGGGTTTCACGGTCATTGCTGGCTCCTTTGCTCAGGCTGTGTCGTGGGGCGGATGGGCGTGGCCGAGGAGGCCCGCACAATCAGTTCGCTGGGTAGCACCACCGACTCCGGGGTGTGCCCGGCGATCACCTGCAACAAAAGGTCAACGGCGATCCGGCCCATGTCTTCGACGCTGTGCGCGATGACGCTCAGCGCCGGGTTGAGCAGCGCGAACCACTCGATGTCGTCGAAGGCGACGAGGGCGATGTCGGTGCCGATTCGCAGACCGAGCCTGTGCAGGATGCTGATGGCGCCGACGGCCATCAGGCTGTCGGCGGCGAGCAGAGCGGTGGGCGGGTTGGTGAGGTCCATCAGGGTGTGCACGCCGGCCGAGCCGCTGGCGGCCTGGTAGTCGCCGAAGTAGACCAGCTCCGGGTCCTGGCTGAGGCCGGCCTCGGCGACGGCGCGGGTGAAGGACGCGAAGCGGTCCCGGCCGGTAGAGGTGGCCTGTGGGCCCGAGATGTAGCCGATCCGGGTGTGGCCCTGTTCAGCGAGGTGCCGCACGGCCTGGCGGATGCCGGTCTCGCTGTCGGTGGTGACGCTGGGCAGGTCGAGGCCGGGAACGGTACGGTCCACGAGCACCGTGGGAATCTCGCGCTCGATCAGGGCGCGCAGCCGGCCGCCGTCGTCGCCGACGGGGGCGACGATCACTCCGTCGACCCGACGGGAGATGAGGGTGTCGAGGTAGCGGTCCTGCTGGTCGTTACGCTCGTTGGCGTTGCCGAGCAGGGTGACGTAGCCGGCCGAGAGGGCGGCCTGTTCGGCGGCGTGCGCGAGGTCGGCGAAGAAGGGGTTGCGCACATCCGGTACCAGCAGGCCGAGGGAGTTGGACCGGGTGGACCGTAGGGCCTGGGCCTGGGCGTTGGGCTGGTAGTCCAACTCGGCGGCCGCGGCGGCGACGCGTTCGCGGGTGTCGGCCGAGGTGGCCGGGTTGCCCGACAGGACCCTGGAGGCCGTGCCCACCGAGACGCCAGCGAGGGCGGCGACGTCCTTGATCGTTACGGCTTCCACAGCCACTCCCTTGTGTGTGCGTGCTTGGTATTGCTGATGACTCCGGCGACCCGTGGAATCGTTTCCATGGAATCGTTTCCATCGTACGTCGCGGAACAAGACGTGTCAACCGGGCCGGCTGATCCGACCCGGGTGGACTGCGCAGATCCGGTCAGCGGCGCCCGACGAAGGTGTCCATCGAGCTGTACACGCCGAAGACCCGGCCGGCCACGACATCCCAGGCCGCCAGCGGCAGCACGCCGCGCAGTTTCTTGGAGAAGCCGACGGTCCACGGCATCAGCAGCTGGGGCGAGCCTGCGAGCATCGCCCGCCAGACCCGGTTGACCACGTACTCCGGGGTCATCACGGGGGTCAACAACGGGCCGCGGGCGCCGTCGAACATGCCCGTGGAGATGTAGCTGGGCGCGATGGTGCTCACCCGCACGTGGTCGAAGCCCTGCTGGGCGAGCTCGAGGCGCAGCGAATCGCTCCAGGTGATCACGGCGGCCTTGGAGGCCGCGTAGACGCTCATTCGCGGGTTGGAGAGCATCCCGGCGGCGGAGGCGATGTTGACGATGCGCGATTCGCGGTACGGGTTGCGCATCATGGCGGGCAGGAACTCCCGGGTGATGTACATCGGGGCCAGGGCGTTCACCTGCATCGTGGCGCGGGTGTCGTCGCCGTTGTCGTGCTCCCAGAAGAACGACCCGCGCACGATGCCGGCGTTGTTGATCACGATGTCGGGGTTGCCCACCTCGGTGCGCACCCGCTGGGCGGTCTGCGCGATCGCGCCGAGGTCGGCGATGTCGACGACGTATGGGGCGATCTGGGTGCTGCCGCCGGCACGTTCGGTGAGGATGGCGGCGGTCGCCGTGAGCGCGGCGGCGTCCCGGTCCCACAGGATCACGGCCCGTGCGCCCTCGGCGACGGCCCGCTCGGCGTAGAGGCGGCCCATGCCCACGGCGGCGCCGGTGATCAGCACGCGGGCTCCGGAAACGGTTCGAGTCATGGGTCAATCATCCCAACTCCTGGGCGTGAAGGCCGGCGTCCTCGCCCGCGCGCCCGACACCCGATTACTACGTTGCGTTGCAGAGGGGCGTGCGCCGGCCCGGCCGGCTGGATAGCGTCGAGAAAACGTCGACCTCCCAACCGATCGGACGCCCATGTCTGCCAGCACCGCCACGAGCACCGCCGCCCGCCGCGCCCCGGGGCTCGGCGGCGTGTCGGAGCGCGACCGGACCGTCCGGCCGGCGACCACCAAGGCGGCCCTCGCCGTGGAGTTCGCCGGGCTGGGGCGCACCTTCGCGCCGAGCAGCGGCACCGTGGCATCCGGTGCCGCCCGCCCGGTGCTGCGCGACGTGTCGCTCACCGTGCGTCCCGGCGAGGTCCTCGCGATCCTCGGCACCAGCGGCTGCGGCAAGTCCACCCTGCTGCGCATCGCGGGCGGGCTGGACTCCCCCAGCACCGGCTCGGTGCAGATCGACGGCACGCCAAGCACCGCCTTCGACACCCGCTGCGCGGTGGGGTTCCAGGAGCCGCGCCTGCTGCCCTGGCGCACGGTGGCGGCCAATGTGTCCCTCGGCCTGCCGCGCGGCACCGCACGCGAGGCCGGCCGCGCCCGCGTCGCCGAGCTGCTCGAACTCGTGGGCCTCACGGCCTTCGCCGGGCACCGGCCCGCCGCGATCTCCGGCGGCATGGCGCAGCGCGCGTCGCTGGCCCGCGCCCTGGCCCGCAACCCCGGCGTACTGCTGCTCGACGAACCCTTCGGCGCACTGGATGCCCTCACCCGGCTCAAGATGCAGGACCTCCTACTCGACGTGCACGCCGCCGCCCCCACCACGGTGCTGCTCGTCACCCACGATGTCGACGAGGCTCTGCAGCTGGCCGACCGGATCATCCTGCTCGGCCAGGAGCCGGCCTCGACGGGTGTCGCACAGGCCGTCGGCGGCGCCACGACACCCGGTGCCACGATCGTGCAGGAACTCACCGTGCCCGGCAACCGGCCCCGCGACCGCGGCTCGGCGGAACTCGCCGAGCTGCGCGGGCGCCTCCTCGCGGGCCTCGGCATCGACCGGCACGGCGAGGCCCGAGGTGTCGCCTCGAACACCGGCATCCCGCACTTCCCCTACTGACCAGCCCGACCCCCTCCACGTTCCACCGCACCACATCCACAGCATGGATGCCCGTTCCCCGCCCGCACCCAACGAGAGACTCGCCATGAAGAAACGCTTCACCGCCACCGCCCTGATCGCCTCCGCCGCGGCCGCCGCCCTGCTGCTCACCGGCTGCGTCGCCGGTGAGAACCAGCCCGCCGCCGAGGCAGCCGTCAGCACCGACGACGACGCCGGCATCGTCACCCAGGGCGGCGAGCTCAACATCGACTTCGCCACCTACAACCCGCTCAGCCTGGTGATCAAGGAGAAGGGTTGGCTCGAAGAGGCCCTCGCCGACCAGGAGATCACCGTCAACTGGGTGCAGTCCGCCGGTTCGAACAAGGCCAACGAGGCCCTCCGCGCCAACGCCATCGACGTGGGCTCCACGGCCGGCTCCGCCGCGCTGCTGCACCGCTCGAACGGCTCGCCCATCCAGGTCATCGACATCTACTCGCAGCCCGAATGGGCCGCCCTCGTCGTCCCGGACGGCTCCGAGATCACCTCCGTCGCAGACCTCAAGGGCAAGCAGATCGCCGCCACCCAGGGCACCGACCCGTACTTCTTCCTGCTGCAGGCGCTCGAAGAGGCCGGCCTCGGCCTGGACGACGTCACCGTGCAGAACCTGCAGCACGCCGACGGCTGGGCCGCCCTGCAGAACGGCTCGGTCGACGCCTGGGCCGGACTCGACCCGATCATGGCCGGTGCCGAAGCCGCCGGTGCGGAGCTCATCTACCGCAACGTCGACTTCAACAGCTACGGCTTCCTCAACGCCACCGAGGCCTTCATCACCGAGAAGCCGGATGTGGCCCAGACCGTCGTCGACGTCTACGAGCACGCCCGCGCCTGGGCGCTGGCGAACGAGGAGGAGACCGCACAGATCCTCGCCGACGTCGCCGGACTCGACCTCGCGGTCGCCACGAAGGTCATCACCGAACGCTCCAACCTCGACGTCGACAACGTCCCCGGCGACGCCCAGATCGACGTCCTCACCACGATCGGCCCGATCTTCGTCGAGACCGGCGACGTGCTCGAGCAGAGCCAGGTCGACGACGCCCTCGACAGCATCGTGAACGACACCTTCGCCACGAAGGCCGACCCGACGATCATCGAGTAGCCCGGTGGATGCCGCGCCGGCCGCACGCAGGCCGCCGCGGCATCCGCCTCACCGCCTCGGTTTCACCGCCACACCCATCCCGCACGAAAGGCCACCGATGACCGAGACCCTCGCCCCGGACACGGCGCCCGTCGTGCGCCGGCCGTTGACGTCGCGGCGGAGCGCACGCATCCTCGGCGGGCTGCTCCTGCCGGTGCTGATCCTGATCCTGTGGCAACTCAGCACCGCCCTCGGCCTGGTCACGGTGTCCCAACTGCCATCTCCGGCCATGGTCTGGATCGCCACCGTCGACCTCTTCGACCGCGGCGAACTCACCCTCTACGTGGCCATCTCCACCCAGCGAGTCCTCATCGGGTTCGCCATCGGCGCCGCGCTGGGCCTGGCCGCCGGGTCGCTGGTGGGGCTCTCCCGCGCCGCCGATGTGCTCTTCGCGCCCACCCTCGGCGCCATCCGGGCCGTGCCGTCGCTGGCCTGGGTGCCGCTGCTGATCATCTGGCTGAAGTACGGCGAGGAATCCAAGATCGTTCTCGTCGCCATCGGCGCCTTCTTCCCGGTCTACACCACGGTCGCGCAGGCACTGCGGCACGTGGACCGCCAGCTCGTTGAGGCCGGCCGCGCCTTCGGGTTGCGCGGGGTGCGGCTGTTCACCGCCGTGCAGCTGCCCGCCGTGATCCCGTCGGTGATCTCCGGGCTGCGGCTCGCGCTGGCCCAGGCCTGGCTGTTCCTGGTGGCCGCCGAGTTGCTCGGCGCGTCGATGGGGCTGGGCTATCTGCTCTCCATCTCGGGCACGAACGGCCGCATCGACCGCATCCTGCTCGCCATCATCCTGCTCGCTCTGCTCGGCAAGCTCACCGACGCCATCCTGGGCGTGTTCGAAAAGTGGGCCATCACCAAGTGGGCCTGACCGGCGCCCGCGGCACGCGTCAGGCGCCGCGGCACGCGGCAGGCGCCGCGGCACGCATCAGGCGCCGCGGCACGCGGTAGAGCCTGTGCCGCCGCGACGAAGACCTGCCGCGAGCGGCCACCCGCCCGGCCGCGCAGGTTACGCCGCATTGCGCCGCTGCCTGCAATGGATGCCCGCGCTGCGTAGCGTCGAAAGCGCCCGATAGTCCGCCATCAGAACCAGCCGCCGGAGTGTGCCCATGCCGAACCTCGACACCAGCACCAGCACCAGCACTCACGCCAACACGGACACCCACCCCCCGGCCACCCGCGCTGCCACCGCGGACTGGACCGACACCAGCGCCACCATCCGCAACCTCTCCACCGAGCACCGCCGCTACCCGGCGCCGGCCGCGTTCGCCGCGCGGGCCAATGTCGACGCCTCCTGGTACGAAAAAGCCGCAGCCGACCCGGTCGCCTTCTGGACCGAGCAGGCCAAGCGCCTGGACTGGGCCGAGCCCTGGCACACCGACCACACCTGGCAGCCGCCCGCCCCGGATGCCGACGGCGTCTTGAGCGTGCCGCGAGCGGAGTGGTTCGCCGGCGGAAAACTGAACGTGGCGGTGAACTGCGTCGACCGGCACGTGGCCGCCGGCCGCGGCGACAAGGTCGCGTTCCACTTCGAGGGCGAACCCGGCGACCGGCGCACCCTCACCTACGCCGACCTCGAAAGAGAGGTCGCCCGCGCCGCGAACGCGCTCACCGCCCTCGGCATCGAAAAGGGCGACAGGGTCGTCATCTACCTTCCGGTGATCCCCGAGACGATCATCATCACCCTCGCGGTCGCCCGCCTCGGCGCCATCCACTCCCTGGTGTTCGGCGGCTTTTCGGCCGAGGCACTGCGCTTCCGGGTGGAGGACACCGGCGCCAAGCTGCTCGTCACCACCGACGGCCAGTTCCGCCGCGGCCAGGCCGTGCCGGTGAAGGAAGCCGCCGACGAAGCCGTGTCGGGCACAAACCAGATCGAGCACGTGCTCGTGGTGCGCCGCACCGGCGACCTGACCCCGGACATCCCCTGGACGACCGGTCGCGACGTGTGGTGGCACGACACCGTCGACACGGCGTCCGCCACCCATGAGCCGGAGTTCTTCGACGCCGAGACGCCGCTGTTCATCATCTACACCTCGGGCACCACCGGCAAGCCGAAGGGCCTGGTGCACACCAGCGGCGGTTACCTCACCCACGCGTCCTGGAGCCACTGGGCCGTCTTCGACGCCAAGGACGACGACGTGCACTGGTGCACCGCCGACCTCGCCTGGGTCACCGCGCACAGCTACGTGCACTACGGCCCGCTCTCCAACGGCACCACCTCGGTGATCTACGAGGGCACCCCGAACACTCCGCACCCCGGCCGGCACTTCGAGATCATCCAGCGCTACGGCGTCACCACCTATTACACGGCGCCCACGCTGATCCGCACGTTCATGACCTGGTTCCCCACTGGATTGCCGAGCGAACACGATCTGTCCAGCATCCGTCTGCTCGGCTCGGTCGGCGAGGCGATCAACCCCGAGGCCTGGGTGTGGTTCCGGGAGAACATCGGCGCCGGCCACGCCCCGATCGTGGACACCTGGTGGCAGTCAGAGACCGGCGCCGCCGTGATGGCGCCGCTGCCCGGAGTGAGCACGCTCAAGCCAGGTTCGGCCCTGCGCGCCCTGCCGGGCCTGAGCGCCCTGGTGGTGGATGACGCGGGTCAGCCGGTTCCGCACGGCACCGGCGGCTATCTGGTGCTGGCCGGCACCTGGCCGGGCATGGCCCGCACGGTGTGGGGCAACCCGGAGCGCTACCGCGACTCCTACTGGGCACGGTTCGCCGAGCAGGGCTACTTCTTCTCCGGCGACGGCGCGAAGTACGACGATGACGGCGACATCTGGCTGCTCGGCCGGGTCGACGACGTGATCAACGTGTCCGGGCACCGGCTGTCCACCATCGAGATCGAGTCGGCACTGGTGTCGCACCCGGCGGTCGGCGAGTCCGGCGTGGTGGGCGTAGCCGATGCCACCACCGGCGAGGGCATCGCCGCGTTCGTGATTCCCGCGGTGGCCCCGGCAACGGATGACCCGGCCGCCTGGCTGGCGCTGGCGGCCGAGCTGGCCCCGCAGTTGCGGGCGCACATCACCCACGAGATCGGCGCGGTGGCCAAGCCCCGGGACGTGTTCCTGGTGCCCGACCTGCCCAAGACCCGCTCCGGCAAGATCATGCGCCGGCTGCTCGGCGACATCGTCGACGGCCGCCCGCTCGGCGACGTCACCTCGCTGCAGGACGACACCGTGCCCGGCCGCATCCAGTCGATCGTGGCTGCCGCCCGCGCCGAGCCATCACCCCGCGAAAGCGGTCGTGTGGCTGCCACCCCGCGCTGAGGCAGCACCACGGCCGCTCTCGCGGGCAGCACCGCTCGCGCGGGTCAGGGGCGGGCGGCCGCCGCGAGCACCTGGCGAACGGTGTCGGGGTGGCTGAGGATGCGGAAGTGCCCGCCGGTGTCGATTCGCACATTCTCGGCGCCCGTCAGGATGCTGCCATCCGGGATGTGCGGATCGAACCGCCCGAACACCGACACGATCCGGTCGTTCAGCCGGGCATCGGCGCCGAGGGCGGCGAGCTGCGGGTCGGTGCCGGCGAACGCGCGCAGGCTGGGAGTGGGCATGTACCTGGCGTATCGCGAGCCGGAGAACGGGGTGCTCACCGCCACCATCCGCTCGACACGATCGTCGGGGTCAAGCTGCGTCATCAGGTACTTGCCGATCAGGCCGCCCTTGCTGTGCGCCACGATGACCAGGCGGTTCAGCTCGCGATCACGCAGGTACTCGGCCACGATCTCGGCCGACGGCACCACCGGCCGCCGGTTGGTGTGCAGCGGCGTCACCACGTGCACCGGATGCCCGGCGTCATGCAGCGCCTGGATCAGCGGCCGCATGAAGTGCCAGCTCTCGTAGATCCCCGGGATGATCAGCACCGGCGCCGCCTCGCCCGAGGCGTAGTCGTCGGGGTGCGTGCGGGCGAGGGCACCACGCACCTGGGCGAGAACGGCGTACCGGTAGTCCAGCAGCCAGGAGCCGGCGTTCCGCAGGCCGACGCAGAGCAGGCCCCGCGCCGACCGACCAGGCTTGCGGGTCATGGCGTGACTGGCTCACCATCAGGAGCGGCCGTGCGGGCGTACTCCCGGATGCCGGCCGCCGTGTCGACCGCGGCGCTGAAGTGCACGAGGTGGCGGCCGGGCAGCTCGAGCAGCTTCCCGCGTGCAGCCTGCGCGGCGAGGTGCACGCCCCAGTCGTGGCGTGACACCGGGTCGTCCTCTCCCCGGATCACCAGGGTCGGCGCGTACACCTCCCGCAGCCGCAGGTCGGTGCGGTAGGCGAGCATCGGCCGCAGGGTGGCGAGGTACCAGCGCGGACCGCACAGAAGGTAGTCGCGCACCACGATCATGGTGCCGTTGACAGGTTCCTTCAGGGTGTCCCGGCCGAGGGCAAGAGCCTGGCGCAGCGCCGAAGATCGGGTGGGGTCGGTGACACCACCGATCAAGACGAGGTGGGCGACCACTGTCGGGTGGCGCACGGCCGTCTCGGTCACGAACTGGGCGCCCATCGAATGCCCGACCAGTACGACGGGCCGCCCGCTCAGCATCGGCAGCAACTCGCCGAGGTAGTCGGCGTACTGCTCGATCGACACCCCGTCCGCGGGCTTGGGCGAGCGGCCGAAGCCCGGCAGGTCCACCGAGTGCACCGCGCCCGTGGCGGCCAGCTCGGCGTGCATCCGGTCGAAGTAACGGTGCGACATGCCGATGCCGTGCACCAGGACGAACACCGGCGCATCCGGCGCTTCCGGACCCGGTGTCGAGCGCACAGTGACGGATGCGCCGCTCTCCGGCAGCAGCAGCTCACGCACGCGACCGTCTCCGCTTGCTCGACGTGGTCGTCGTGGGGACCTGCGGGTCATCGGGAACACCGGTCACTCCTGCGGAACGCGCACGCGCAGGCCGCCGGGCAGCACCCGCGCCTTGAACGCCGTGGCGGTGCCGAAACCGTCGCCGTCGAGTTCGATCTCCTCGGGGTGGCTGAGCTTCACGGTGATCTGGCGGCCCTTGACGTAGTTGAGGGCCTCGACCTCCTTGGTCATCATGCGCCGGCCGAGCGGCGTGCGGCGCAGCACGCCGTTCTCCCACAAGACCTTGACGACGATCTGCACCCAGTGCACGAAGCCCTCCGGGCGCAGCATCAGCATCTCGAACTGCCCGTCGTCGATGACGGCCTCCGGCAGCAGCAGCACGTTGGCGGTGAGGGTACCGGTGTTGCCCACGATCACGGTGTGCGCGCGCACCGACTTGGTGGGGCCGCCGTCGAGGCTGTAGCGCAGGCGCAACTGGTTGCGGTCACGCAGGGCCGTGATGATCGCGCCCACATAGGCGAGCCAGCCGATCTTGGCCTTGAGCTCGTCGTTGGTGCTGGCGAGCATCTTGGCGTCCAGGCCCAGGCCGGCCATCACGAGGAACGCGTGCTTGCTGACGCTGTCGTCCTCGTGCCGGATCTCGATCCGGGCGATGTCGACCTTGCGGTCCTTGCCGCTGAAGGCCGTGCCGATCGAGTGTTCGAGGTCGTCGAGCGTGAGGTTGAGGTTGCGGGCCAGGAGGTTACCGGTGCCGGACGGCAGCAGGGCCAACGCCGCGTCACTGCCGTGCACGACCTCGGCCACCGCACGCACGGTGCCGTCGCCGCCGGCGGCGATCACCATGGTGGCGCCGGCATCGATCGCGGCCTGGGCTGCGCCCTGCCCCGGGTCTTCCTTGGAGGTTTCGAACCAGAGGGTCTCCCCCCAGCCGGCCTTGGCCTCTTCGGCGGCGACGGCGCGTTTGATGTCGTCGAGGTTCACCTTGATGGGGTTGTAAACCACGGCGGCCAGTCCGGCTGCGCTCTCCCGGGCGGGCGCGGCATCCGCGGTCGCGGTCTTGTCGTCGATCGGGTCGTCGGTCGGAATGTCGGTCGGAATGTCGGTCGGGATGTCGGTCGGGATGTCGGACGGTGTCGACATGCGCGCTCTCCTCAGGCAGATGAGCGGATGATTCCGCTCGGGTGAATCCCGCGGCAGCCGGCAGGCTCAGCGTGCGGGTGCACCAACGCTACACGCCTCGCTTGGGAAGGGTTCTGTGAGCCGCGCCGCGCCTGGCACCCGATCGCTGGGATGATGGAGGGGTGACTGCTGCCTCCCAGACTCCGCTGCCGGCCTCTACCCGCTCGCGGCGGGCCTCCCGGTTGGCCTGGCCCGCCTTCGGCATCGCCCTGCTGGTGATCCTCATCGACCAGGCCTCCAAGTGGTGGGCCGAGGCCGAACTCGCCGATGGCAGGGTCATTCCGGTGATCGGGGACATCATCCGTTTTGTGCTCGTCTACAACCCCGGCGCCGCATTCTCGATCGGCTCCGACTTCACCTGGGTGTTCGCGGTGCTCGCCGCCGGCGCCGTGGTGTGGATCACCATGCTCACCTGGCGGGTCGAGTCCCGCGGCTGGATGGTCGCCCTCGGCCTGCTGCTCGGCGGTGCCACCACCCACCTCGGTGACCGGCTCTTCCGCGAGCCCGGCTTCGCCCGCGGCCACGTGGTGGACTTCATCGGCTACGGCAACCTGTTCATCGGCAACGTCGCCGACATCGCGATCTTCGCCGGCGCAATCATGCTGGCGATCCTCACCGTGATGGGCGTGCACCTGCGCCGCCCGGATGCGGAGCCCGCCGAGGCCGGCGCCGCTGCCTCCACCAGTTCCTCCACACCGGAGGACCCCGACACCAGGCTGTAAGTCGACCCGGGCGATGCTACCGTCTGAGGCATGGACACGATGATGCTCGAAGGGGTGACCTTGCTGGCCGACGACGTGGCCGGCATGGCCGACTTCTACGAGCATGCGCTCGGGTTCGAGGTGACCGTGCGAGAGCCGGACTACGTGGCGCTCGGCGGCCCCATCGGGGTGCGGCTCGCCATCTTCCGGCGCGCCGGCATGGGAGCGCACACCCACGACCATCCGTCGTTCGTGGCGCCGCGAAGCGGCCAGGCCGTGGAGCTGAACTTCCAGTGCGGCACCCCGAACCAGGTGCGCACCCGGTTCGCCGAGCTCGTCGAGCGTGGAGCGGTGGCCATCGCCGCACCAGCGGAGCGCGACTGGGGGCACCTGACCGGCTTCTTCGCCGACCCCGAGGGCAACATCCATTCACTGTTCGCGGTGCTGCCAGCCTGACGCCGTTTCCGCGGCCGCGCCGCCGCCACCCCTAGGCTGGGCCCATGCGCTTCGGACTCTTCATTCCCCAAGGCTGGCGTCACGACCTCGTCGGCATCGACCCCGCCCAGCAGTGGGCCACCATGAGCGGCCTCGCCGCGCACGCGGATGCCGGCGCCTGGGAATCGATCTGGGTGTACGACCACTTCCACACGGTTCCGGTGCCCAGCGAGGAGGCCACCCACGAGGCGTGGACCCTGATGAGCGCCTTCGCCGCCACCACCAGTCGGGTGCGGCTCGGCCAGATGTGCACCTGCATGAGCTACCGCAACCCCGCGTACCTGGCCAAGGTGGCCTCCACGATCGACATCATCTCCGGCGGCCGCGTCGAGATGGGCATCGGCGCCGGCTGGTACGAGCACGAGTGGCGTGCGTACGGTTACGGCTTCCCGCGTGCCGGCGAACGCCTCTCCCGTCTCGATGAGGGTGTGCAGATCATGCAGCAGGCCTGGACCACCGGCACCGCCACCCTCGACGGCGAGCACTACCAGGTGGACGGCGCCATCGTGCGGCCGTTGCCGCTGCAGGAGGGCGGCATCCCGATCTGGATCGCCGGCGGCGGCGAGAAGGTCACCCTGCGCATCGCGGCGCAGTACGCGAACTACACCAACTTCGACGGCACCCCAGAGGGCTTCACGCACAAGAGCGACCTGCTGCGCGAGCACTGCGCCACCCTCGGCACCGACTTCGACGCCATCGTGCGCTCGGCCAATTACAACACCGTGATCGGCCGCGACGAGGCCGAGGTCGCCGAACGGCTGGATGCCATCGAGGCCCGGGTCACCCCGTATCTCGGCGTCGAGGGCGCGGCGAGCTTCATGGCCGAGTACCGCAGCGGCGAGGCGCAGGGCGTGGGCACGCCCGAGCAGATCGTGGAGCGCCTGAACGGCATGAAGCAGCGCGGCCTCGGCTACGCGATCCACTACTTCCCCGAGGCGGCCTACGACAGGTCCGGCCTGGAGCTGTTCGAGCGCGAGGTCATGTCGGCCCTGCTGTAGCGCTCGCCCGTCGCCCGCCCGCCCCTTCTCGGTGTCGGGTGGCGACGGATGCGATAATCGAACAGGTCGCGACAGCCTGCCAGGGCTGGTTCCGACCGAGAGTCCCGCGTGCACGACTCGGGCGGATACGAAACCCAGCGGCACAAGATCGGACACCATGTCCAGCACGAACACCCCCGACGGCGCCCAGAGCACCGAATCGGGAAGCATCAACACCCCCGCAGACATCCACTGGCGTGACGGCGACACCGAGCACACCGCCCGCTGGCACTCCGAGGGCGGCTGGCCGGCCCCCAAGCGTGTGGTCGTCGTCGATGACACCCTCACCGCGGATGCCGCGTACAGGCTGGCGAAGTCCGGCACCGGCCTGCTCTGGCAGGGCGACTTCCAGAACGCCCGGCAGTTGCTCACGGCGATGGCCCGTCGCGTTGACCGGCACCGACGCACTCCCAGCGACTCGCTCAAGGCCGCGTTCGAGGTGGGCCGCACCGAGGCCATGCGCCGCGCCCGGCTGTTGGGCCTGGTGCTCGTCTCCCTCGACGCCGACCACACCCTGAGCCTCCGCCGCGCCCCCGACGTGCGTCAGGCCTGCGATGAGGCGTACGGCCCCAGCACCACCGCGTCGGTCACCTCGCTCCGCGAACTGCTCGGCGTGATCGGCGCGCACGAGTGGCGCGTCAAGGGTGTGCCGGTCGCGGCGCTCGGCGCGAGCATCCACCCGCACTACGGCGTCTTCTCGCCGGTCCGCGGCGAATACCTCGACCTCGTCGCCACCGCTCCGCTGCCCGCGACAGGGTCGGCGTTCGACATCGGCACCGGCTCCGGCGTCATCGCCGCGATCCTGGCCCGCCGCGGCATCGACAAAGTGGTGGCCACCGACACGTCGGCGCGCGCGCTGGCCTGCGCCGGAGAGAACCTGAAACGCCTGGGCCTGGGCGACCGGGTCGACGTTCTCGACGCCGATCTGTTCCCGGCGGGTCGGGCCGACCTTGTGGTCTGCAACCCGCCCTGGCTGCCGGCCTCGGCCGCGACGAGCACCGACGCCGCCGTCTACGACCCCGACAGCAGCATGTTGCGCGGTTTCCTGGCCGGGCTCGCCGGGCACCTCACCGATGGCGGCGAGGGCTGGCTGATCCTCTCCAACCTGGCCGAGCTGCTCGGGTTGCGCTCCCGCGGCGCGCTGCTCGACCTCATCGACGACGCCGGCCTCACGGTGATCGCGCGCCTCGACACCCGCCCCACCCATCACAAGGTCGCCGACACGACCGACCCCCTGCATGCGGCCAGGGCCGCCGAGGTCACCTCGCTCTGGCGGTTGCGCCGGGCCTGATCCGCTCGACCCCACCGGCCGCCGGGCCCGACCGCGTCCTAGCCTGGCGGGCTCGACGTCTCAGTTTTTCCCATCATCCGCCACCTGGCCCACGGCCAGACGCCGTCCATCTCCACCTCGAGCGAGAAGCTCAGCAGCACCCGGATGATCACAATCGCCCCGAGCACCAGCACGCTCTCCACCGTGGGTTCCACCACGATGGTGCGGATGATGTCGGCCACGATCAGCACCTCCAGGCCCAGCAGAATGGCCCGGCCAAGCTCCCGGCGCATGGTCTGGTACGCCGTCGCCCGGGTGTCCGCGCGCAGCATCCGCGGGATGCCGGCTACCAGCGCCGCCAGCCCGCCGAACACCATGATGGCCGCACCCACCACCTCGACCACTCGCACGGCCGCCTCGACCACTGCCTCGAACGTCATCCGCGCATCTCCCGCCGTCACCGTTGGCGCGAAGATACTCCCTCAACAGGCTCGACCGGCAGCAGCACAGGCGGAGAAATTCCCGAAACGCCGTCTGCGCGGGGTGCTCGGCCGGCGTTTCGGCGAAAAATTCCGCCTTTACGTCACCGGCCGTAGGCTGATCGACACCGCAGCGCACCACACAGTCAACCAGCAGGGATCCCGATGACCACACCCCGCCGTCCCGCCGGAACGGATGCGAGCGCGCACCCCCGCCTGCAGCGGAAGGTCGTTCGGGTGCTCATCCTCGGCCAGATCCTCGGTGGCATCGGCATGGGTGCCACGCTCTCGCTCGGCGCCCTGCTCGCCGCCCAGCTCTCCGGCTCGAACGCCTGGTCGGGCATGGCCGCCACGATGAGCACGCTGGGCGCGGCCCTGGTGGCCGTGCCGCTTGCCCGACTGGCCCAGGCCAGCGGCCGGCGCCGGTCCCTCGCCACCGGCGCCGGGATCGCCGGCGTCGGTGCCATCCTGGCCATCACATCCGTCGCGCTGGACACCTTCCCGCTGCTGCTGCTCGCCCTGATGCTGCTGGGCGCGGGCTCGGCCACCAACCTGCAGTCCCGGTTCGCCGCCACCGACCTGGCCGGCGCCACCACTCGCGCCCGCGACCTCTCGATCGTGGTGTGGTCGACCACCATCGGCGCGGTCCTCGGCCCCAACCTGTTCGGTCCCGGCGAGGTCGTCGGCGCGCAGCTCGGCCTGCCGCCGCTGACCGGGGCATTCGCCTTCTCCCTCGCCGCTCAGGTCGGTGCCGCCCTGGTCTACACGATCGGGCTCCGCCCCGACCCGCTGCTCACCGCCCTGTCGGTGCGCGAGGCGCGGCCGACAAGCACCCGGCAGCACGGCGGCCTGGCCATCGTGCGCTCCAACCCGCTGGCCCGTTATGCCGTGGTGGTCATCGCCCTCAGCCACGCCACCATGGTGGCGCTGATGTCGATGGCCCCGGTGCATCTCTCCGAGCACGGCGCCTCGCTCACCATCGTGGGCCTCACCATCAGCCTGCACGTGGCCGGTATGTACGCGCTGTCGCCGCTGTTCGGCGCCCTGGCCGACCGGCTGGGCCGGGTGCCGGTGATCCTGGCCGGCCAGGCACTGCTGTTGGCCGCGCTCGTGCTGTTCTGGCTCGCCGGCGAGAACGCCACCGCCATGACAGTCGGGCTGATCCTGCTCGGGCTCGGCTGGTCGGCATCCGTCGTGGCCGGCTCGGCGCTGATCACGGAGGCCGTGGGGGTGCACGACAGGTCGGCGCTACAGGGTTTCTCCGACCTGTCGATGAACGCCGCCGGCGCCCTCGGCGGGGCCCTCGCCGGCCCTGTCCTGCTGCTGGTGGGCTACTCGGGCCTCGGCGTCGCCGCCATGGCCCTTGTCGCGGTGGTGGTGGCCTGGTCGCTGCTGCGTCGCCCGGCACCCACGCTCAGTTGAGGCACTCAACGGTCGCTTATTAGGACAAAGTTCGTTTAATAGGATGCTTTGCCCGGCGGATTCAACCGGTCAGCGCAACACCGGTCGGTTGTGGCTTCGAGAGTAGCTCGTTGAGGGCTTCTTTCGGGGTTTTCCAGTCGAGGGTTTTGCGGGGGCGGTCGT